>JANXWU010000538.1 GCA_025350985.1 Spartobacteria bacterium
AAAAAAGACAACGTGTTGAAAAACGCGCCGCACACCGCGCAATCGGTGATCGCCGACACATGGACACACGCCTACTCGCGCGAGTCCGCCGCCTATCCCGCGCCGTGGCTGCGCGAGTTCAAGTTCTGGCCCGCCGTCGGCCGCATAGACAATGTTTTCGGCGACCGCAACCTCGTCTGCTCATGCCCGCCGATGAGTGAGTACGCGTCGTGAAGTTGCCGGGCGACAGCGAAATTTCCTTGGACAAACTCACGCGCTATTTGCTCGTGCCAAAAACGAAGGCCGACAAATCCAAATTTCTCGCGCAGGCTGGTTATTCGATTGCGAACGCGGGGCGCTTGATTGAAGACCTCCGCTCACAAATCCTGCCGCTCGACGGGATGTTTGAAGGCACGACGGAATTTGGCGATTTCTTTGCCATCCGCGCCGCGTTGCGCGGACCGAACGGCGTTTCACTGCGCGTGAAAACCATCTGGATATGCGAGCATTTGCGAGGCAACGTCCGATTTGTTACCTTGCTGCCGGACAAGTCAAAGACGACATGAAATTTGAACTTTATACGAGTGCCGTTCTGACCCGCGACGTGCCCGAGCACAAGCTGAAGCGCGGCGACGTCGTCACGCCTGTCGATCACCACATCGCGCCCGACGGCAGCGAAGGCTATTCCATTGAAGTTTTCAACGCGCTGGGTGACACCATTGCCGTCACCGCCGTTTCCGAAGCATCGCTCGAACCGCTGCGCGCTGATGAAGTTCTCGCCGCCCGCGTGCTGGCGGCGTAAACGTTTTGGCCAGCGCTCTCGATGAATGAGGCCATGCGAGCTATCGAATGCTTCGCGAACCGACCGCGAGTGTGAGCCAGCCCGCGAGCAGGCAACCTCCGCCAATCGGCGTGATTGCGCCGAGCCATTGAATGTTCGTGATCGCGAGCGCGTAAAGCGAGCCGCTGAAAATCACGACACCCGCGAAAAAGAGCCGCCAAGCGAGCTTCGGCATCGGCTCGCGCGATGCGATGAGCAGCATCACCGCCGCATGGACGAGGTGATACAAAGCCGCTTTGTTCCAGACATCGACGCGATCATTTTTCACCAGCAAATCGTGCAACCCGTGCGCGCCGAATGCGCCGAACGCGACCGCGAGAAAACCGGCGAGCGCGGAGAGGCGGAAGGCGGAGGAAGAATTTAACATTTAGGATTTAAGATTTAGCATTGGAGAAATTTCGCGTGGCGAGTGGAAGCAAATCCTAAATGTTAAATCTTAAATCCTAAATGTTTGATTGGACCAACTGGCAGCCACGCGAACGCGCCAATCTCTGCTTCATTTTAAAAAACGAGCACCTGCTGCTTATCCGCAAGAAACGCGGACTTGGCGCGGGAAAGATCAATGCGCCCGGCGGGCGGCTCGAGCCGGGCGAGACCGCGCTCGCCGCCGCGATTCGCGAGACGCAGGAAGAGGTCTGTGTCACACCGCTCGATCCGCAAAAACGTGGCGAGTTGCACTTCCAATTCGCCGACGGCTACAGCTTGCACTGCTCAGTTTTTCTCGCGCACGACTGCGAGGGCGAACCGGCGGAGACGCCCGAGGCGGTGCCGCTTTGGATCCGGGCGGCGGAGGTGCCGTATCACGAAATGTGGGCGGACGACATTCACTGGCTGCCGCTGATGCTCGATGGAAAATGTTTCGTCGGGCATTTCCATTTCGACGGCGAGACGATGCTCAGCCGCCGCGTCGAAATCGTGCCGGAATTTGGAGACGACGCACGCAATTGATTTTAACGCGGAGGTTTTTTGAAATGAATTCATCTTGTTTTTCCGGCGCACTCCGTGATCTCCGCGACTCTGCGTTAAATAGAAATTTGCCAAGATGAGACGCGCGCTGGTCGTTGGATGCGGTTATGTCGGCAAACTGGTTGCGCAGCTTTTTCACGGCGCAGGCTGGCAGGTCACCGGCGTGACGCGCTCGGACGAATCGGCACACGCGCTCGCGGGTGAGCCGTGGCGCGCGCTCGCCTGCGATTGTTCGGATCGTGGCGCGGTCGAAAAATTGCTGGCGGAATTTCGCGAGGCCGATGCGGTGGTGCAATGCGCGAGCGCGGGCGGTGGGGGCGTCGAGGCGTATCGGCAGGCGTATTTTGCAGTCGCGAAAAACCTTTCCGAAATTCTCGCGCCAAAACGGCTGCTCTTCACGAGCAGCACTTCGGTTTATCCGCAGACCGACGGCTCCGTGGTGACTGAAGAAAGCCTGGCCGAACCCGAGCGCGAGACGGGTCAAATCCTGCGCGAAACCGAAAAGGTCGTCCTGGCGGCGGGCGGAACCGTGGCGCGGCTGGCGGGCATTTACGGACCAGGACGCTCGGCGTCTTTGCAGAAATTTCTCGACGGCCGAGCAGTGATCGAAGGCGACGGCGCGAGGCATTTAAACTTCATCCATCGCGAGGACGCGGCGTCGGCGCTGCTTTTTCTCGTGTGCGAAAATGCGCCGCCGGGCATCTACAACCTCACCGACGGCGCGCCGATTTCGCAGCGCGAGTTTTATCGGGAACTCGCGGAAACATTTCATCGACCGCTGCCGCCGCACGGCCCGGTCGAGATGGATCGCAAGCGCGGCTGGACGGATAAACAGGTGGCAAACGCGAAGCTGTGCGCGTTGGGATGGAGGCCGCATTTTCCGAGCTTTCGCGATGCGTGTGCGCAGGACGCGATTTGAGCGGCAGTCCTCTTTTTTAAAAGGAAGTGCCCGCGTCACCTGCGTTTGCGACGACCAGAGGAGAGACGGGCTGCGTATCGCCAGTATGAAAACACTCTGCTACCTGTTTGCCGTCGCCGCCTGCAATCTTCTCGTGGGATGCGCGGATGATGAAACGCGACACCACCACGTCAGCACCACCACCAGCACCGAGGAAGTTCGCACCGTGCCGGCTGCTTCCAGTTCCACCACCACCGTTATTTCACGATAAACCAGGAGGACGCACCGGACACGACTGCTTCCCTTGCCTCCCGCGAATCTTAGGCACGCGAGCCATCGCGCTCGCGCCCACAATCAAATATGAAACTATCAAACATTGCCAAATACGCCGCCGTTCTCACGGTGGCCGTTCTCATTCACAGCCACGCGTCGGCGCAAGCCGTCTCCACTACGACCACCACCACGTCCGCGGGGACAATCAGTGACTTCAGTGGTGACAGCATCGTCATTCGCACGGAATCAGCCCCCGAGCCGATTCGTTACACCTACACCAAACAGACGACCTACGTCGATGAAGCCGGTACCCCCGTCTCGATGGAACTCGTGAAGTCGGGATTGCCCGTCACGGTGTATTACATCAAGGATGGGGATCGGATGGTCGCCAACAAAGTGATCGTGCGGAAGCGCACAACCACGACCGTTCCTGCGGCTGACACCGTGATCGAAAAAAAGACGACCACGACCACGACGGAAGAGAAATAGATTCAACGCGTTTACCAAGCCCGCCGGTCCCTGCGACGGCGGGTTTTTTTTTGAAGTCGCGGCGAGACCTGTTGACAGTGAGGCGGAACAAACGGACATAATCCGGCGTAGTTGAGATTCAATCGCAACAGCGTCCGAGCCGAATGATCCCCGAACTCACTCTCCAAACGGCCCCCTGCGGCACGCCGGTGCGCGTGGTGAGATTGGAAGCTGGACACGCGGACTACCAGCGGCTTTGTGAAATGGGCTTTTGCGAAAATGC
This sequence comes from Spartobacteria bacterium, assembly GCA_025350985.1. Classification (GTDB taxonomy): domain Bacteria; phylum Verrucomicrobiota; class Verrucomicrobiia; order Chthoniobacterales; family Chthoniobacteraceae; genus JANXWU01. The sequence goes on from JANXWU010000538.1 coordinate 3,709, forward strand.
GTGCATCAAAAAAATCGCCGACGGCGCGGCTTTGATTTGCAGCGTGTGCGGCGTGCGCGTGGCGATCAGTGCAAAACTGGCGCAGCGGATTTTTGTGCAAAAAGTCGCGAACAACTAGGCGCGATGAAAATGCTCACGTGCTCCGCGTCGATTTCGGGCGGAGAAATCTGGAACTCAGGAACTCAGGAAAAACCAGAACGCCCTATTTCCATTCCTGTCTTCCTGAGTTCCAGATTCACTTTTAGACAACTTCGATCCGATGGCTGAAACGCGCCTCTCCGACATTCCGATTGCCAAAAAAGGTCGCGTGGAAAAAATGACTCTCGCACCCGACGCGAGCCGCCGCCTCGGTGAGATGGGATTGACTCGCGGTGCGACGTTCGAGGTCGTGCGCTACGCGCCGATGGGCGATCCGATTGAGATTCGCGTGCGGGGTTACAACCTCTCGCTCCGCCGTGTCGATGCGGAGAATATTTTCGTCGAGGCGCTGTGAGAGCACCGGACGCTATTCATTTACCTCGATGAGCGCCGTCATCGTCGCTGGCGTGCAGGTTCGTCGCATCGCGCTCGCGGGAAATCCCAACTGCGGGAAGACGACGCTTTTCAATGCGCTCACCGGGCTGCGGCAAAAGGTCGGCAACTATCCCGGTGTCACCGTCGAGAAAAAGACCGGCAAGTTTTTCGGACATCACGGCGAGGAGATGGAGTTGCTCGATTTGCCTGGGACTTACAGCCTGCAAAACCGTTCGCCCGACGAGAAAATCTCGTGCGACATTTTGCTCGGGCAGCGCGCGGACACCCCGCGTCCCGACGTGATCGTGGCGGTGCTCGACTCGACGAATCTCGAACGCAACTTGTACCTCGTCGCGCAAATCGCCGAAATGCATGTGCCGCTCGTCGTCGCGTTGAACATGGTCGATCTCGCTGAATCGAAAGGCATCCACCTCGACCTCGCGGCGATGAAAGATGCGCTTGGCGTCGAAGTTGTGCCGATGGTCGCGACGAAGCGCGTCGGCTTGATCGAACTCAAACAGGCGATCTCCCGCGCGAAAGTCACGCCCGCGAAACAGCCCGCGCCGATGCCGCCCGTGATCGAGGCGGAGATGGAAATTTTGCGCGGTCTGCTCTGCGCGCGCGGGCGCGTCGAGACGGCACGCGCCGAGGCTCTGCTGCTGATTTCCGGTGCCGAACACGCCGATCCCACGCTCGACAAAGCCGCGTCAGAATCACGCAAACGCATCCGCGACGCGGGGCTCGATCCCGTCCACGATCCGGTCGAAGCGCGTTACGCGTGGGCGCAGGCGATTGTCGAAAAATCGATGCGGCACGACGACGCGCACGCGCTGACCTGGAGCGACCGGCTCGATGTCATCCTCACGCATCGCGCGTGGGGCTGGGTCGTTTTCGTCGCCGTGCTCACGCTGATGTTCGTGTCGATTTTCACCGTCGCGCAATATCCGATGGACTGGATCGACGCGGGCGTTTCGGCGCTCGGAGAAAAAATCGGATCAATGATGGCCGAGAGCGATTTTCGTTCGCTCGTGACGGATGGCGTGATTTCCGGCGTCGGCAGTGTGCTCGTTTTTCTGCCGCAAATTCTCATCCTGTTTTTCTTCATCGGCCTGCTCGAAGACACCGGCTACATGGCGCGCGCCGCGTTCATCATGGACCGGCTGATGAGCAAAGTCGGGCTGCACGGCAAGTCGTTCATTCCGCTGCTCAGTTCGTTCGCGTGCGCGATTCCCGGCATCATGGCGACGCGCACAATTGAAAATTACAAAGATCGGCTCGTCACGATTTTCGTCGCGCCGTTCATGAGCTGCTCGGCGCGGCTGCCGGTTTACGCGCTGCTGATCGCGGTCATTTTTCCGCCGGGTCAGGTGTCGGTTTGGGCCAAGGCGGGCATCATGCTCGCGATGTATCTTCTCGGCATCGGTGCGGCTTTCGGCAGCGCGTGGCTTTTCAAAAAGACGCTGTTGAAAGGCGAGACGCCCATGCTGTTGCTCGAACTCCCGCCGTATCGGATGCCGGTTTTGAAAACGGTGCTCATCAACATGTGGCAGCGCAGCCGGATGTTCCTGCGCCGCGCCGGGACGGTGATTCTCGCGCTGTCGATCGTGCTCTGGGCGCTCGCGAGTTATCCGAAAAACCCGAACGCCGACGCGACGCCGTCTGAGGCGCTTGGCTACAGCGCCGCGGGGCGAATCGGCCACGCGATGGAGCCACTCGTGAAGCCGCTCGGGTACGACTGGAAAATCGGCATTGGCCTCGTGTCGTCGTTCGCGGCGCGCGAAGTTTTCGCCGGCACGATGGCGATCATCCACAACGTCGAATATGAAAAGAAAAAGCTCTCGCCGAAGCTGATCGACTCCGTGCGCGCCGACACCTGGCCGGATGGACGCCGCGTTTTCACGCCGCTGGTTTGCATCGGGCTGATGGTTTTTTATGTGCTCGCATTGCAGTGCATGAGCACGGTCGCGATCGTGCGGCGCGAGACGAATTCCTGGCGCTGGCCGCTGTTCCAAATCGCCTACATGACCGGCATGGCCTACGTCGCGGCGTTCATCGTTTATCAAGGTGGACGTTTGCTCGGCTGGTGATTTTTTGAAAGTTTCGTCGGGCGTGTGGAGTCGGCTGGTTTAGGGATCGCACGCGCCCTCGCGTGCTGGTGACAGCGCCTCGCCGTCACGAACTTTTCCGCGCGTGATCGCGACAAAGAAATTGGTGATGTGTTTCAAATTTTCTCCACTGGAAAAAGTTCGTTTCGCCGGGGGCGGCGAAACCAGCACGCGAGGGCGCGTGCGCTCCCCTGAACATTTGCCGCGCGCGAGGAGTGCGCGCATGTTCAATCAATGCCATTCGATCAAATCCTCGTCGCGCTCATCGTCGCTGGTGCCGCGATTTATCTTGGGCTCCGCGTTCGACGCGCGAATCAAAAATCGTGCGGCGACTCGTGCGGTTGCAGCGTGAAAAAAGCCGAGCCGCCGGTGGAGTCGCATTCGGTGAAGCTGTAGCGGCGGTCTGGGACCGTCGCGATTTATCCGCGAAGTCTGCGACGGCTAACCGACCGCCGAGCCCCTCCGGCGGCAATCGCCCAATTTGGACGAACGCGCTGTCATTCTGAGCGCAGTGGAGTTCGCCAGAGCGAACGAAACGCAGTCGAAGAATCTCATGCACTTCCCGTGCAGCGGCACGCCGATAAATGTTCAGGAGATTCTTCGACTCCGCCCAGCCTTCGCTCAGCATGACACGCGTATTTTTTAAAACTGGGCCACCATCCTCTACAAAACTTACGGCGTGAAGTCGTGCCCCGGCTTCAACCGTTCGCAAAAGGCCGCGAGCAGCTTGGCGCAGTTTTTCAAATCGTCGAGCGACAGCAGTTCGTTCGGCGTGTGCAGGTAGCGCAGCGGGACCGATAAAAGCCCCGTCGCCATGCCGCCGCGCGCAAGTTGCATCACGTTGGCGTCGGTGCCGGTGCCGCGTGCGGCGCTCGCGATTTGCACGTCGATTTTTTCCGCGTCGGCGGTTTCGACGAGCAAATCGAAGACGCGCGGGTTGATGTTCGCGCCGCGGTAAATCATCGGCCCTTTGCCGACCTTGAACTCGCCGGCTTTGCGTTTGTCGATCCCGGGCGTGTCGGTGCCGTGCGACACATCGAGCGCGATGCCGACGTCCGCGTCGCACGAGAACGCGCTCGTCTGCGCGCCGCGCAATCCGATTTCCTCCTGCACCGTCGAAACGCCCATCACGCATGCGTCGATTTTCTTTTTGTGCAAAAGGCGCAGCACCTCGGTCACGATCCACGTTCCCATTTTATTGTCGAACGCCATCGAGACGACGCGGTCGTTGGCGAGTTCCGTGTAGGGCTGCACGAACACGCCGGCGTCGCCCATTTCGACCATTTTCTTCGCCTCTTTTTTTCCGTCCGCGCCGATGTCGATGTAGAGGTCCTCGATCTTCGGCACTTTCTTTCGGTCGTCCTCATCCATCAGATGAATCGCCTTTCGCCCGAGCACGCCGGGAATAATCCCGTCCTTGGTCATGATCGACACGCGTTGAGCCGTGGCGACCGTGAGATCGACGCCGCCGATGGGCTCGACGTAGAGAAATCCGTCGTCGTTGATGTAGCGCACGATGAACCCGATTTGATCGCAATGCCCGGCCAGCATCACACGCGGTTTGCCCTCGGGATTGCGCACGCCGAAGACGTTGCCCATCACGTCCGTGCGGACCTCATCGCACCACGGCGCGATGCGCGCGCGCACCAGCTTCTGCACGGTTTGCTCGTAGCCGGACGGGCTTGGCGTTTCGACGAGTTCTTTGAGGAAATTTTTCGAGTCGGGGTTCATGCGTTTGCTTTTAACCGCGGATCGCGCGGATTGCCGCAGAATTTTTTCCCTCAGGGTTTTCTCCATCGCGAGTGCGTGTCCGCTTTCGTTGACAAAGCGGAAGCCCGTTTCGATACTTCATCAACGCAATGAGTCTCGATCTGAATGATCTGCTGAAAGACTGGCCGCACGAACCGGGGAAGCTCAATGTTCGCAAAGTCGTGGGACGCGAAGGACGGGAAAAACTTCAGCTCCGG
>JANXWU010000007.1 GCA_025350985.1 Spartobacteria bacterium
CCGTGCGCTTCGCCGCGGGGGTGCCGGTGGCGGTAGTGACGATGCTTTTGGCGGCGACGGCGGCCTGATCCTTGGGCCACGCTTTGATCGGGAGGTGAAGCATGGCTTCCACTGCGGCGTCGCGCTCTTTTCCAACGGCGATCAACTCCGCGAGGACGCCGAAGTTGGCGGCTTCGCTGCCTTTCATGGAGGGCAGCGCGGCAATCGCGCGCTGCTGGATTTCCGGTGTCGGCGCTTCCTTGGCCAACGGGGCGATGCGCGTTTGAAAAACGGCGCGCGCATCGGCGTCGCCCACCAGCGGCAGCGCGCCGACGATGGCGCTGAGATGATCGTTGTCTGACGCGGCTTTTTCCCAAAGCTCATCGGATTTTCCGGCGACGATTGAGATCAGCGCTGCGTAAGCGGCTTCACGCGTCGCGGGCTGTTGCGCCTTGTCGAGCAACTCCTCGATGTCGGCTTTCTTGGCCGCGATTTCCTCGGGCTTGAATTTTGAAATCATCTTGCCCAGGTCCATCGAAGCTGGCGACGCTTCCTCGCCTTTTTCATCGTTGCGTCCGAGCGCGGCGATGAGTTCGGTGACGCGGTCGGTTTTGTGGAGTTTCGCGAGTTCGCTCAATGCTTCCTCGCGATATTTTTTGTCCAGGCCCCGCCTTTTCAGGAACGCCATGAACACGACTTCCTGCCGGGGCAACTCGACGAGTTCCTGGTTCGACAACCGCCCGAGTACGTAATCCGCCGCGCGCGGGTTGCTCGGGATGTAGATGCTTTTCTTTCCCGCCGCGGGTTGCGCCTCTTCCTCTGCGGGCAAAGGCCTCATAGTGGCGACAAGGGAAACGAGGCAAAGAGTCAGGGTGATTTTCATAAGTCAGCGGAGAATGTGGAGGCTAGCGGGCACGGGTCATTTGGAAAAATCTTTAGTCATTCTGAACGAAGCGAAGAATCGCCATTTTCCTTCGGCTTCACAACGTCGGAAGCAATCCAATAATAGCGATTCTTCCGGGATTATCCGTTCACGAAGGTTGAGATGAAGGCTTTGGAGCAAGCACCGGTACGCGCGAAGTCGGCATGATCCGTGAGGACTCATGCCGACTTTCACATGATTAAACGACGAGCGGCGCTACTTGCCCTTTGTGGATTTATCGAGCGCCTTCATCGTCTCGTCGAGGCAGTATTTCAGATAGTAATCCTGCTTCTTCGGATCTTCTTTTTCGAGCGACGAGAGCGCCACGTCGGCGGCTTCGCGCGTCGTGAAAAAACTGCACGCGCGGATAGCTTCCAGCCGCACGCGCGGATGCTCATCGACGGCCATCGGTTTCAAAAGCTCCAGCGCGTTTTTCAACCGGTCGTGCCAGTAGCAAAGCACGCGCGTCGCCTGCGCGCGGGCGTGGTGGTCGGGGGATTTGAGCACGCGCTTGAGCAAGTCTTCGTTGACGACGTTGTGCCATTGGCAAACCCAGAGTCCTTCGAGAACGTGGTGTTCGTAGGCGGGGTCTTTCTTGTCGAGACCGGCGACCCACTTGTCCACCGCGGCGACGACTTGTTTGCTGTCGCGTTTGCCCAACTCGATCTTCGCGCGCGTCCGCACGTCGTTCTCCGGCGTCTTCAAAACTTCGAGCAACGCCTCGATCGGCTGTCCGTCGATGAGCACCGGCTTGATGAGCGGGCGGCCTTCAAAGGTGATGCGGTAGATGCGCCCGTGGAGATGGTCGCGATTCGGATCGCGCAGGTGGTGTTGCAAATGGCCGATGAGTTGCTGCGACCAGTCGGAGAAAAAGATCGAGCCGTCGGGCGCGACTTTCACTTGCGAGGGACGGAAGTTCGGGTCGTCCGATTTCACCAGTTCGGAAAGCGTCTCGCCCTTCACGCCGGCGCCGTCCTCGGTCATTTTCACGCGGAAAATTCCCTGAAAGCCGATCACGTTGCAGTTCAGGAAATTGCCCTGAAACTCCTCGGGAAAATGGCGGCTGGTCAGGATCGTCGTGCCGGCGCAAGGGCGCGACGGACGCTTCCACCACTCCTGAATTTTCCCATGCGTCGCCGGGAAATCGAGATGGCCGCTGAACGCCGGGCCAAAGTAATTCGCGTTGCCGGTGCCATCGGTGATGAAGTCGTTGCCCCAGTAATCGAAGACGCGCCCGTGCGGATTGGCGAAGCCGGACGGGATGTAGCGCTCGAACTTTCCGGTGCGCGGTTCGTAGCGGTAGATGCCGCCGTTCGTGTTGCGAATCGGCCCCCACGCCGTCTCGACCTGCGTGCGGTGAAAAGTGCCGTCGCTGCAATAAACCGCGCCGCCGGGTTCAAGGCACATCGAGTTGGTTTCATGATGCGAATCCGCGGCGTCGAGATGGTTGAGCATGTGCTCAGTCGTGTCATATTTGCCGTCGCCGTTCGTGTCGCGCAGCCAGAGCAAATTCGGCGAGCGCATTACCAGCACGCCGTCTTTATAAAACTGAAAACCAGTCGGGCAGTTCAAGTCGTCCGCGAAGTGCGTGACCTTGTCGGCCTTGCCCGCGCCTTTGGTGTCCTCAAAGATCAGCAGGCTGTCGCCCTTTTTGCTCGTCGGCGTGCGCTCGGGGTAGTTTGGCCACGCGGCTACCCACAGGCGGCCCTTCGGATCGAACTCCATCTGCACCGGATTGACGAGTTCTGGGAATTCCTTCTCGCTCGCCCACAGCGTCACTTTGCAGCCGGGCGGAAGTGTCATGTGCTTGATCGCCTCCACTGGATCGAGGTAAGGCTTCACGTCGTCCTTGTTTGGCCCGATGGGCGGCACGGGCGGCAGATTCAAGTCGTCCACTTTTAGGTCGCCGCCCTTCGCGATGGCCCACACGCGCTTCTCGCGGTTCTCCGTTTTCACGTCGCGCTGCGCCATTTCTGGCAGCAAGATCGCGGCGTTGTCGATTTTCGGGCCCGCTTTTCCCTCCGGCGTCTTCCCGGACACATAGCCGATCTTCGACCGTCCGCCGTAAATGTTGAACGCATCCACGGTGCGGTAGCGGTCATGCCATTCGTTGTCCTTGTCGAGGACCGCCGCGCGCAGTTTTTCCAGATTGCTGCCCGAGGGGGCTTCGCCGAAGAGCGCTTGGAAAATGACGGGCGCGAGGGCGTGATTTCCCTGCTCAGACAAGTGGACGCTGTTGAAAGTCAGCGAGACATTTTGCTTCGCAGCGGCGGCGTAAAGCTGCTGCGACGGCGCGAAGAGATCGACAAACTTCACGTCATTCGCCTTCGCCACTTCGGCCATCGCGGCAGAATACTTCGCGAGATTTTTGTTCGTCTCGGTCGGGTCGGGGTAGTTGGGATCGAGATGTCTCTCGGCAGCGATCGGTCCGAAAAGAACGACACGCGGAGCGCCTTTGCCGTTGTAGTTTTTCGTTTTAGTTTCCGCGAGATAAGCCCCCAAATCCTGTTTGAACTTGTCCAAGCCCGCGTCGCCTTTGAACGATTCGTTAAAGCCGAAAAACACGAACAAGACATCCGCTTTCAGCCGCGTAAGCCACTCGTCGTTCGAGTAAACGCCGTCCGAGCGGTTGCGCAGCGACTTATCGCCCTTGGCGGTGTAACCGCCCACTTCGTCACCGGAAAAACCAACATTGCGGATGACCAGGTCGGCTTTGGGGAACTTGGTATAAAGCAGCGTTTCCAGCCAGCCGTCATACTGAAAACGGTCGGGCAGCGAATTACCAACGAGGCAGACGTGGTCGCCCGGTTGCAGGGTGAAATTGGTCGCGGCAAAGGAAGTGAAGCCGGTGACGGCAAACCAAACTAAGACGGACAGGAGTCGGAGGGATCTGGGATTCATGTTGTGTTTTCTCAATGCCGGCGGCCACCTTGGCTTAGGACAAAAAGGTCGCTCGTGTTAGTTCATTTCCAGCGCGGGTTCAAGCAGGAATGCCGTGGAAAAAGACGCCGCCGCGAGATATCCGTTCCGATTTCGCCTCGACTTTCCGGGAATCCATGCGAACTTGCCCGCTCATGAAAAAAACAAGCGGCTTCTCACGTCGGGGGCCCGACATCGTCACCGAGGAACTGGCCCTCGTTCTCTCCCAAAAAACGTCGTTCGAGTTCAAACCGCTGTTTGACATCGTCCATGCCAACCTGCGCGCGCGCAACGCCGCCAGCGGGGGCGAGGAAATGCTGCGCCTGCGCGCCTACGAAAAACTGCAAAGCCTCGTTCAGCGCGGCATGGTGACGAAAACCACGACCAAAACCGGCAAGAAGTATAAGGGTTCCGCCACCGCCCTGCTCGCGGTGACCAACCCGCCTCCGATTGTCCCTTACGCGCCCGCTTCTGCCGCGACTCCGGCCTCGAAGTAAAGGTCGCTTTTGGTTTCTGCGCGCGCCGAAAGTGCGCGATCGCCCCAACGACAACGCCCGCGCTTCCTCGCGTGGAAATTTTTTCCGCGATTGTCATGCCGGATCACGCCGACGCGTTGACTGCTTTGGTCGAATATCTCGACGAGCACGCCGCCGAGTTTCGCGACGACTTCACGCGCAAGTTTCGCAGCCGCGCAAAAGTGATCGACGACCCGGCCCGCCCCGAAACCCTGGTTTTCGAGATTGAGCGGCACCGCGGGATTTTGGGGACGTGTTACAAACCGGGCGTGCCGATGAGTTCCTTCATCACTTACTGGCCGCGTTACGCTTTCCATCTTGTGGTAAAAAAGCTGGAGCCGGTGGGTTTGATCCGTCCCTCGCAGTGGACCTTTGGCGCCTCCGCAGACGCGGAAGTCGGCGGTCTCGCGTTTCGCTTTTCCAAAGCGCCGACGGGAGGCGTGCGGGTGACGGAGAAGGCTTCCGGCAACTTTGCTCTGGTGACGAATCGTGACGAGGCGGAAAGCTTTGCCGCCGGCCTGGTTGGACGTTGGAATCTGGATCGTTACGCACTTGAAGCTGGCGATGCGCTGGCACCTGCCCAGCGACAGGAATACCTCAGGGCAGTAAGACAGGAACTGGAAAATGCCGCGCGCCGGAGATTAACCGACTATTGGAACCTGCTCTTTAAGACTTCTTAGGACCGAAGCCAGTTAGTTCCATCTTCAATCCTCTTCCGTTAAGCATCGGCTTCCGCGTTCTGCGCCGTGCGATTGAGCCATTTGCCGCCAAACATCCGGCACTCAAATCCCACGGGCGGCGACTGCAACAACAGTTGTTGTTGCACTATGCCCGGCGCGGCTTGCGTTACTTGGTTCACCATCTGCTGAAGTAACTGCTGGATATTCGCCGGGATAGAGTAGAGCGGCATGTCAGTCGGCAGGACAAGATTCACGTTTATTTGCAGCTTGGGATTCGGCGGCACCAGCCGTTTGCGGCGATGAATGACCGATCCTTCATAAACATCCCATCGACCCACTGACTCGATCGTCGCGAAGGGCACATTGGCCTGGGTCGCTTCTTCGGCGTTTTGCGTGAGCAAGAGTGATTCAGAGTCAATCGGCTCTTCCGGTTTGAGCCAGTGCTCATAACTCTCGTATAACTTCCACAAGAGTTCTTCCTCCTTTACCCTGGCATTTTGGACTGGCAGGCCCAACTCCTTTGCCTCCTTGCGTCCAATGGCATGGCCGTGGGAATACATCCTTTCCGTCAAGGTGCCAATGATCGCCTCAATCTTAGCCTCAGGTATTTCCACATTGCGCGCGGCGAGTAACTTTCTAGCAACCAGTCGAATGTGCGAATACTGCCGGTTCACCGTGCCGAGAGTAAGTGGAGTAAGATGACTCGCCAGCAGACCGATTACTTGCGCGAGCGCCGCCTGGTCATTGATTCCGACTGCCTCCCGCATAAAGGAGACATAGGAAGAGACATCCTCGACTCCTACCGCCGATGGCACGCCCGCCGCGCCGGTGATGTTATTAAGCGTAGGATCAATGGGACTTAACTCTCCTTTTTTGCCCATGACTATCCTATCCGCGCCCAAGCAGATCATGGTCGCCGCACTTTGCGCCCGATAGGGCACTAATACCTCGAACTCATCCGAGAACTCGCGGATCATCGAGACGATTCGCCAAGGAACACTGACATCACCGCCCCGGCTATAAAGGAATAGGTCGAGCTTTTGTTTCTTTCTTCCCCGGCGCGACATTTCCTGCAAATGCCGGTAAAGCAGCCGGACGGCGTCCTCCGCGATGCGAGCCTGTCCGCCGGTGAAGTAAACCAAGACCTTCGAGCCGCGGAGCTTTTCGAGCGCCGCCAAAAGTTTAACCCGCTGCGTTCGATTCATCGCCGGTGTCTAGTGGCCGCGCGACTCTGCTGGCAAGCCCAGTTTGGTAAATTTCATTTTTTTGCCTCCGGTGTGACGGTCAGTTTCACGCGT
>JANXWU010000025.1 GCA_025350985.1 Spartobacteria bacterium
GACGCCGTTAATTGGCTTCGTATCTAACCGCACTACCCAGTGGAGTTGGGTAGGCGTCTGGGCATGAATAGCGACGACGCCGTACCGCACACCGTCAGGAGTTCGCTTCGCGACTGCGGCCACCACGTCCGGAAGCCCGTCGCGGTCAAGATCAGCGACCACCCACGGGGGCCAAAAGCCATCGAGCTTCAAGTCATCGATTGTTCCTCCGCCTGGTAAGTTGACAAGGGAGGCCTCCAGTACACGCAGTCCCGGGAGTTTCCGAAGCGCATCCTCCAGGAGCGCTGGAGGCTTGGGCTGAGCGATCACCCAACTTGCCGATAGAATCAGGAACAAAGGGGTTCTCACTGGTGGTCCCCTTCGATTATTTGCTTCAAACTCTCAATCAACGGTGGTAGATCTACGGCGATTGTGTCGCACACTCGTTCCAGGTCCACATCGAAGTAAACGTGGATGAGACGATGTCTCATACCGACGATATCGACCCACGGAATCTGCGGATATGCAGCACGAGTCTCATTGTTCACCTTGGTCGCGGCTTCGCCAACGATTTCGATGCAAGCGCCAGAGATAGGATCCGGTCGGACTTCAGGTCTTGGGCGGTCTTGCCCGCGACAAACGTGCCGGCTTCGCAGGCGGCATCCAACATGTGCCGCAAGCGCACCAAGTCACTGGGCGGCATATTGGACGGAGGCCGTCTTTAGGACTTCATCGCGAAAATACCGACTTAGCTCTGGAGCCGTTCGCAAGTCGATTGTCCCTCCGCCGAACAGAGCGGAGAACTCACGCTCCATGGCCGCCATGCGCAGATAGCCCACACGGAAATCAGGCTCGAATTCGACGAGGATGTCGATATCGCTTGAGTCCTTAAACCGATCAGTCAGCGCGGAGCCGAAGATCGCCAGTTTGCAAACGTGGTTGCGGCGGCAGAATCCCGCGAGCTCGGGTTGCGAGACACCGAAACGGTCCAGATTCACTCAAGACCATTATCGTCGATAAAACTGCTTTACTCTTCTTCTTCCTCTTCACCGGTCTTGGCGGCCTTGGCGGCGGCGACGATTTTCTCGGCCTGCGGGCCGGGGACGAAATCGTAGTGATCGAACTCCATGTGGAATGTGGCGCGGCCTTGGGTCATGGAGATTAGGTCGTTTTGATAGTTGAGCATTTCGGACATGGGTACGTGAGCCTTGATGATTTGGGTGCCGCCTTTGGTGTCCATACCTGAGATGCGTCCGCGGCGGCCGTTCATGTCTCCCATCAGGTCGCCGGCGAATTCGACGGGCGCCTGTATTTCCACGTTCATTACCGGTTCGAGCAACGCGGGCTTGGCTTGCTCCATGGCTGCTTTGAACGCCTTGCGGGCGGCCAGTTTGAACGACATTTCCGACGAGTCCACGTCGTGATATGAGCCGTCGTAGACCACTACTTTGAAGTCCACCACGGGGAAGCCGGCTAGGAAACCCTTTTCGGCGGTCTCGACAATTCCTTTTTCGATGGCGGGGATGAAGTTGCGCGGGATCGCGCCGCCAAACACTTCGTTGGCACATTCGAATTTGCCGCCGCGGGGGAGTGGCTCCAGGCGAATCCAGCAATCGCCGAACTGGCCGTGGCCACCGGTCTGCTTCTTGTGGCGGCCTTGCACGTCGGCTATTCCGCGAACGGTTTCGCGATAGGGAATTTTGGGGGCGTGAAGTTGCACGTCAACGCTATAGCGCTTCTTTAGGCGGCTGACGATGATTTCGACGTGCTGCTGCCCGGCGCCGGCCAGCAGAAATTCCTTGGTCTGCGGATCGCGGTAGAAACGCAGGGACTGGTCCTCTTCGAGGATCTTGTGGATCGCATTCCCCATGCGGTCTTCATCGTTGCGCGTCTTGGCGGAGATGGCGTAGGCGATGGAGGGTTCGGGCAACTGCACTGGCGGATAGGCAATGAGCGAGGACTTGTCGTCCAGAGTGTCGCCGGTGAGCGTGTCTTTCAGTTTGGCCACGCCACCAATGTCGCCCGCGTGCAATTCGGTGATGGGATTTATGGTCTTGCCGAGCAGGGTGCCGATGTGCGACAGGCGCTCCGCACCGCCGTTGCGGACGTTGATCTCACTCGCGTCGTTTCTGAGAATTCCTGACACCACTTTGAAGTAAGTCACGCGCCCGGCGAAGGGATCGGC
>JANXWU010000057.1 GCA_025350985.1 Spartobacteria bacterium
GTTGAAAACGCTGAACGGCGTTTCGAGTTGCGGCGGGCGCGCGGTCAGTCGGAGGAGCGGGCGCTTTTGCGGATAGCGAACGAGCGGACGCGCGCCATTTTCAAACGGCAGGGTAATCGTCGCGTCTCCGGCACGCAGCCACGGCGCGGCGGCTAACCCCGTGCCGAGCATGGCGGCTTGGTGCAGGAATTCGCGTCGGTTCATGGGACGTCAGGCCTTGGTCAGAAAAAAATTGCGCTGCTTTTCGGAGATCGGTCGGCCGAGGCGTTCGAGGACTTGCAGCATGTCTTCCCAGACTTTTCGCTTTTCGCTGAGCGACTGGTTGCGCAGCAGATAGGCGGGGTGATAGGTCGCCATCAACGGGATGCTGTGGAATTCGTGCCAGCGTCCGCGCAGCGAATTCATCGGCGCAGTTTCGTTGAGCAATCCTTGCATCGCCGTCGCGCCGAGGGCGACGAGCACGCGCGGCTGGATGATCTCGATCTGCTCGCGCAAATAGGGGAGGCACGTTTCCATTTCCGACGGCCTCGGCTTCCGATTGCCGGACTCGCCCGCCGGCATGTCGGGTCGGCATTTGAGGACATTCCCGATGTAAATGTCGGCGCGGGTGAAGCCCATCGCCTCGATGATTTTCGTGAGCAACTGACCGGCTTTTCCGACGAACGGCTCGCCTTGCAAATCCTCGTCCGCGCCGGGCGCTTCGCCGACGAACATCAACTCCGCCTCCGGGTTGCCGACGCCGAAGACGACTTGCGTGCGCGACGCCGCGAGGTGCGCGCATTTCACGCAGACCAGCACGCGCTCGCGCATGGCGGCGAGGCGCGAGGCTTTGGAACCTGTCGCCTCGGAAAGTTTGGCGGAAGCGGGGGGCGCGGCAGCGATGAATGTTGAAGCCGCGCCGCCGGAGGTCGGAAGCTGACCGGTGCGCTCGGGTAAATGGACGGCCGAAAGTTTTGCCGGTGCGGCTGGTTTCGCCGCGACGAGCTTTTTCAAAGACGCGCGGGAGGCTCGAAGTTTGCGGCCATCGCCGCTGATTTGTTGGAGTGAGTCGTGGACGATTTGGACGGCTTGGTCGAAGTGGCTCATCGGAGGTGGGGCATTCAACAGCGGGCAGACGACGGCTGTCGAGCGCGCAAAATAGGAGCGGGAAACGACTGCCATTCCGCGGATTTACAGGGAATGAGGCAAGAAGAAACCGGAGGTCGGTAAAGGAGGGACGCCGGCCCGTTCCTGCTCCCTTGAACCCGGCGTGAAATCAAGGGAATCATCCACAGATTACACAGATTTACGCAGATTTGATTTAAAGAGGGGGGCTGCGCGACGTTGAATAAAATCTGTGAAAATCTGTGTAATCTGTGGATGAAATGAGCCTCTGAAGAAGTTCCTAAGTTCGAGGATCAACGGTCCGTTCCTGCCAGTGCCGCCGCGAAGTCGTCAGGGATCGGCGCTTCAAATTCCATCCACCCTTTCGTCCTCGGATGGAAAAATCCGAGCCGCCACGCGTGTAGCATCTGGCGCGGAAACGCGCCGGGACTGCGCGCGTAAAGTTTGTCGCCCAGCAGCGGGTGGTCGAGGTATTTGAGATGCACGCGAATCTGGTGCGTGCGGCCGGTGTGCAGCGTGCATTCGACCAGCGACGCGCCTTCGATTTCGCGCAGAATTCGGAAGGTCGTTTTGGCCGCGCGTCCGCTTTCGACGACGGCCATTCGTTGCCGGTGGTTGGGGTCGCGGCCAATCGGCGCTTCCACGAGCAGCGCGCGATTTTTGAAATGGCCGCGCGCGAGGGCGAGGTAGATTTTTTTCACCTCCCGCCCGGCGAACTGCGCGGAGAGCCGCTGGTGCGCGGCGTCGTTTTTCGCGACGACGAGGCAGCCGCTCGTGTCCTTGTCGAGGCGATGCACGATGCCGGGACGCTCGACGCCGCCGATGGCTGAGAGGGCTTTGAAGTGATGCAAGAGCCCGTTGACGAGCGTGCCGCTGCGCGCGCCGGCGCCGGGGTGGACGCTGAGGCCCGGCGCTTTGTCGAGCACTGCAAGCTCGTCGTCTTCAAACAGGATGCGGAGCGGAATTTCCTCCGCCGCGATCAGCGAGGATTCCGGCGGCGGTTCGCGCAGGACGACCGCGTCTCCGGCCTGGAGTTTGGTTTTAGGCTTCGCGGGCTGGCCGTTGAGCAGGATGTGCCCGGCCTTGGCCAGACTTTGAATGCGAGAGCGCGACCAGTGCGGCGCTTGGGTGACGAGGAAATGGTCGAGCCGGGAGCCGGCCTGCTCTGCGGAAACCAAAAACTCCAGGCGGGCCAAGGTCACCGTGCCGTCCCATTTAACCGCGCGTCGGCTCCCTTGTCGGGGTGCGTCCAGCCGGTGTTAAAAAACGCGCGATCCTCGGGGTCTTTCGCGCAGCCCGCCAAAACCAGAACCGCTGCGAGGGCGAGAAGGCATTTCATCGCGTTACTTAAAAAGAGGCGTGATGGGTTTGCAATGCTCAAGGCAGCGGCGAAGGAAAATGGGTTGAGGAACAGGCGTTCACGATTATGTTCGCGATTCAATGTTTCACCGCTTCACCTGGCGGCGGAACATCCTTAACTCCAATCCAAAATAACATGAAGAAACTACTCACCCTCCTCTCGACCATTTGCTTTGCCGCGACCGTTGTCGCCGGAGAATACCCGGACATTAGCATCAAGGAACTGAAGTCGGCCATCGCGGACAAAAAAGCCGTGGTCATTGATGTCAACGGAAGCGAATCCTGGCAAAAGGGGCACATCCCGACGGCGGTGGATTTCGGCGCGAATCGCGACAAGCTCGCCTCCGTCCTGCCTGCGGACAAAAATGCGCTCGTCGTGGCCTATTGCGGCGGACCGCAATGCAATGCTTACACCGCCGCCGCGAAGGCCGCGGAGAAGCTCGGCTACACCAACGTGAAGCATCTCTCCGCTGGCATTTCCGGCTGGGCGCAAGCCGGCGAGAAGATGGAAAAAGGCAACTAAACCTGTAAGTCTCAAACCACGGGCGCTCCCAGTTTCGGCGGGGAGCGCCCGTTTTGTTTTGATGATTGGCCCGACAATTACCAGCCGGGGGGCAAGTCGTTCAGCGTCGCTTTCAAGATGCTGTGAATGGTTTGTTTTTCCGCAGGCGGAAGGTAGGCGTATTCCTTGTCTGGTCGTTGCAGACTTAAGGCCAAGCCTAGGTGTCTATACACGCCTTGCTTGATGACAGCGGGGAGGCTTTGAAAGAGCGGACTGTAGATCAAGTAGCTGCAACGATGCGCGAAGAGGCGCGTGCGAAGATCAAAGTCCTTTAACGACTTGCCAGCCGGGTTGGGGCGTCGGTCCTTCAGAAAGTCAGTTTTATAAGACTTATCCCCGGTGACGCCGCCTGCGGGTAAAGGCGCTTCGCCGGCAAATAAAAGGTAACGGGTTATCAACCGGGCTTGTTGGTCCAAATCCGCCGCGTGCTCCGACGTTAGGCGTCCGTGGTCTGAGTCGAGGTAAGTGCGTGTCCGATAGATGGCTTCGACCGCGCGGTTGACAAAGCCGGCCTGATGTTCGTGCAGAAGTTGTGGAAGAATATCGCTGGTGGCCGCGGGATAGCGCGCGAAATCAAACTGCTTGCCGGGTGGCATCCGATAAGTGCTCGTGCCCTGCGGGGAGAGCCGTCCGATGAGGTTGCCCCAATGCTTCATGGAGTCAGGAGCGCCCGTGACATACCAGCCGCCAAAGCGCTGATCCAACGGAATCTCGTGCCCTGACTTTTCCTGACGGAAGGCATCCAAGCTCCCGCCAGTTGGACCGGGCAAGACAGACTTAATCACCAAACCCGGAACATAGCCGGTGTCAGCGCTGGCGTGACATTTCAGGCAGCGCTCCGACCGTTCGATGCGGATGGGACTGGCACTTTTTGGAATGTCGAAGATATAGAAGATGCCGCCTAGGTCGGCGTCCAGTGAGACGATCTCGATGCGACCACCGGGGACATAGCCAAGGTATAAGTCATCGGAGAAGTAGAGGGCGCGCGGATTGGATGGGGAGATAAGACTTAGTTGCAGGCTGGTGGTGGAGAAGACCAGCATCTGGGAGCTGGCGGGAATCTCCAGAGCTTTGAGCAGGCTGAGGACGAATGTCTTTTCATTGCTTCGGTCTAGGTCGAGGCGACCTGACTCCAAGTTGTCTTTTAAGCGCGTAAACCGGTCGGTGGGCGTGCGCTCGAAGTAGTGATGCGGAGACTTAAGGACATCCTTATAACTCGCCGCCAACACCAATGGGCCGGGCGCGAAGCAAAGGACCGCAGCAAGCAGGCGTGCTGCGTTCACCAGTCTGAGCGAAGTCGCCCACATGAGGGCGACTTACTTCGGGGGCGACCCTGGAGTTTCGAAGGATCGCTGTAGCTCTTCAAGGCGCTGCTGATTGGCTTGATGCACTTTGTTGGCGTTGCTTTTGGCGCGGGAGAAAGCTGGCATCGCCAGGGCTAGGAGGACGGCGAACACCGCGATGGTGACGAGCACGCTGCTGGAGCCGCCCGTGCGCCCACCAGGTGAGAGCAGCGCGAAGAGATAAGCGAGCGGATGCCGCGCGGAAGACCTGGGAGTGACGCCGTCGCGCAGGGAAACGAGGTTATAAACGCGCTGGCAAAGGGTGGGATAACCAGAAGTAAGTTCATGCCAGGAGACAAAGAAGCCGCGCGCGGCTTGGTGTTGTTTGGCAAAGGCTTCGGCGTTCATCAAGTTGCCAGCCACCTTGCCACCGGAGAGGTTCATCATCGCTTGGATGCCGCCGTTGAAGTCATTGCAGGCAAAGGCTCCGTGACGATCGCAAGTGGCCTCGCACGCCCGGCTATACGCGGGACCGAGCAGCGGCAGAATACGTCCGGGTAAGAGTAATAGGAGCTTGAGGATGTGACCGCGCTTTATGTGTCCGAGTTCATGCCCGAGAATGAAGCGCATGCGCGCCGAGTCTTCGCCGCAGGCTTCGAGCATGTCGGAGAAGACGACGACGAAATTGCGCTGGAGGAAACGGGTGGCAAAGGCGTTCAACAAGCCGCCCTGTTGAATGACGTAGAGCGCGGGCATTTGAGCTACGTCCAGTTGCACGCACACGCTTTCAAAGGTGCGGTGCAGCTTGGGTAATTGCTCCTCGGTCACGCGCACGCCTTCCGATTTGAGGTAGCCAATTAAGAGTCCGTGCCCGAGCCAGACGAAGAGGGCGATAAAAGGCCCGTAGAAAATGACAAAGATCGCGGCCAGCAACCATCCGAGGATCGAGACGATTATGACGATCTTGAGGTAAGTGCTTTCTTTCGGAGTAGTCAGGTTTTCCAAAGTGAGCGGGCCGTCAGCATCCTTCACCTCGGGGACGGAAAATGGCGCAACCGGCTCCGCGGGGACGCTCAAGGGCGGAGGGGTATCCAGCGGAACCATCCGGATGTGCTTGGAGCAATGGGGACAGGTGACATCGGAGTGGGCGGCTTCCGGCTCGGCGGAAATCCGGCCTCCGCATTCAGGACAGGTGAACTTGATTTGAGACATGGCAGGGGGGCGATTATGCAGGACGCGTGTTCTGGTTCAATCTATAAAAGGCGGTCGTGGCGGGAGGGCGGAATCGAAGGTTCAAGCTCCGAAATTTTCCCCACGCGGCAGAGTTGCAGTTTATCCGGCGCTGACGCAATCTCTCACGCGCGAACTGAACATGGGTGCAATCCTTCACATTCAACCGGCCACGTCCGCGCCGTTCGAGGTGGCGATCAACAACACCGCCACCATCGGGAGGACGCGGGAGAACACGGTTTGCCTCAGTTTCAGTCCGCTGGTTTCCCGCCAGCACGCGATCATCCGCTGCCACAGCGGCAGCCATTATCAACTGGTCGATTTGGGCAGCCGCAACGGCACTTACGTCAACGATCAGCGCGTGGTGATGCCCGTCCCGCTTCAGGAAGGCGCGTGCATTCGCGTGGCGGAAAACGTGCTGACTTTCCACGAACGAACCGGCGAGGATGGGGATGAAAGTTTTCAGGTGACGATGGTGGGAGCCGCGGCCAGCATGGTGATGCAGGAACGCTTCGTCGCGCTGCTGGTCTGCGACATTCGCGGCTTCAGCACCATGTCGGAAAAGACCCCGACCGGTGAGTTGGCGGAATTACTCGGCGCGTGGTTTCGCGAGACGGGCAACATCGTGGCGCGCGTGGGCGGGACGGTGGACAAGTTCATCGGCGACGCCATGCTCGCGTACTGGAGCACCAGCACCAACGGCAAGGCCAATAGCGGCGCGGCCTTTTACGCCGCCCGGCAGATGCAGACTCTCGCCAGCGAGCGGAAGTGGCCCAACGGCGATCCCTTTCGCATCGCCATCGCCCTCCACCACGGGCGCGTCACCTGTAGCAACGTCGGCGTGGCGGCGGAACGGGACGCCACCGTCGTCGGCGACGCGGTGAACACGGTGTTTCGCCTCGAAGCGGTCGCTAAAGAACTGAACCAGACGCTCGTAGTCTCCGGCGACATCGCCGAGCTTTTGCCCGACATCGTGAAATTCCAGGACTTTGGCGAGCGGGAGTTGAAGGGAAAGAGCCAGACCGTGCGCGTATTCGGTTTGGATTGAAGGTGCGCTGCGAGGCGTGTCGTGGCCGGGCAGCGACAAAACATTTTACACCCGGCTCAATTCACCGTTCCTTGAGCCGCGACGGCGTCCCCGTAGTTCAACGGATAGAACGGAGGTTTCCTAAACCTCAAATGCGGGTTCGATTCCCGCCGGGGACAACTCAACGCCACTCCATCGACGTGACTTCACTCAATGCGCCCTCGCGATTGACTCCTCGCACCGTGATCGTATCGGCTGCGGCATCAACTTCCATGCTGCGCTGATTGCCCGGCAGCAGGCGGGCACTCCAGACTTTTCCCCGACGCGTCTGCACCAGCCACCAACGGGGCTCCGCGGTCTTCGATTGCCAGCGCGCCCGCCGACCGTCTTGAAACAACAACGGCGTCTCCATTTTCTCGTGGCCGAGCCAAGCTGAGGCCGGCACGAGGGCGAAATCCCGGTACGCCTCATCCCGCAGCAAATCCGCGACGCCATTTGGATTACGCAGCAGCGCTTTCATGTTCCAGTGAATGTGACCGGGGGCCGTGCTGTCGTTGCCGCACGTGAGTGCAATCTGATTTACCATTTCCACAGCGGCGCGTTTTGGGCCGACACGCTTGGTCGCGAGGCCCGGCCACAAGTGTCGATGTTTCGCATTCTGCGAAGCCCACCATTTTAGCAGCACCGGGAAACTCTGCCTCGCCGGTTCGATGCTCCAGTAAACTGCGGCGCAAAATAGTCGCACCATCCCTCGCGCAGCCATTTTCGCGAGTCGGCGTAGAGCTGTCCATACGAGTCGAGTTGAGCCTCGATGCTTTCGGGCACCTGCGGCCGCCAGATGCCGAACGGGCTGACGCCAAACTTCACCCAGCTTTTCTCCTTCTTGATCCCGCGATACAGCTTTTCGACAAAATCGTTGATGTTTGCGCGCCGCCAATCGTCGCGAACTTTTTCACTACCGCCCGACTGCCGGAAGGTCGCCTCGTCGGGAAATGGGATCACGGCGCCGGATTTGTCCTTCACTGGATAGGGGTAAAAGTAGTCGTCGAGATGAATCCCATCGACGTCGTAACGGCGCACGACATCGAGGATCACCTCCTGCGCAAAATCCCGCGCGCCGGTCATTCCGGGATAGGGCTATGCACTTGACTCAACCGACCACGACCTGTAGTGGGCAGGGCCATGAAGGAGGACTTTCCGAAGACTCTGCTCGAAATGGAGCGGCGGTTTTCTTCGGTGGAGGCCTGCCGCCGTTATTTGGAGCAGCTTCGCTGGCCGGGGGGATTCGAGTGCCCGGCGTGCGCCGGCACCGAGGCGTGGCCGATGGCCAGTGGGCTCTGGCTTTGCAGCGGCTGTCGACGCTAGGTTTCGGTGACGGCGGGCACGATCTTTCAGGACAGTCACCTGCCGTTGACGGTGTGGTGTCGGGCCATGTGGCATGTGATCTCGCAGAAGAACGGCGTCAGCGCTCTGGGCCTGCAACGCTCCCTGGGCTTGGGCAGTGATCGCACCGCGTGGGCTCTGCTCCACAAGCTGCGCCGGGCGATGGTGCGGCCCGGATGCGAACGTTTGCGGGGGCGTGTCGAGGTGGACGAAACCTACGGGGGCTCTCCGGAATCCGGCCTGCATGGGCGGCAGAAAGAGAGGAAAATGCTCATCGTTGATTGGACCGAGTTGTTGCCCCGCGTGCATCGAGTCGCCTCGCTGCTCAAGCGCTGGCTGCCGGGCACCCATCAGGGAGCCGTCCGCGGCAAGCAGTTGGTTTTTTACTTGGACGAGTTCACCTTCCGCTTCAACCAGCGAAAGTCTGCTTCGCGGGGCAAGCTCTTCTTTCGACTCGCCCAACAAGCGATGGCCGTCGAGCCGCATCCATTGGCAAAACTCCGCCAAACCACAAGCTGTTGAGGTCGGTTGAGTCAAGTGCATAGCCCTAAGCAGGAATGAAATTAAGGAACATTTGGCGCGGGCCGTTATCCGGAAGCTGGCAAAGCCGCATTGAACCGTGGCCTGACCGTGCGCTGTAGCGAACGGCTCCGGCTGTGCCCGGAGCCAATGAAGTCGGCGGCGGAATCTTCGCGCGAACGCCCGTGGGCTGTTTCAATCAGCAGCACCGAAGCCTTTATTGGTCGCGGTCTTCGCGATTTCGGCAAGACGCTTGCGCATGGCGGCGAGGCGGTCGGGTTCGGTCGCCGCGACGTTCGTTTTTTGCGGGAGGTCGGCGGCGAGATTGTAGAGCTGTTCCTTGGGTGCATCGGGTTTGATCTGCCCGTTTTCATCGATGTCGCTGTTGGTAAACCCCATCGCTTTATACGACATGCTCCAGGGTCTGGCGGGCTGGGGCGCGGTCTTGCCGCTGGAACCTTGCTTCGGAAAATAGACCCAGTCGCCCTGCCGCAGCACGATGCCAGTGGTGCCTTGCAGCACGCCTTCGGTGCGTTTTGCGGGTGCGGTTGCGGGCTGGAGGAAGGCGGCGAGTTCACTGTGGCCATCGGGGGAAGCTCCGTCGGGCATCGGCAGGCCGGCGGCGTCGGCGAGCGTCGCCATGAGGTCCACTTGCAGGAAGAACTCCTTTCGCACCGTGCCCGCCGGGATGTGCTGCGGCCAGCGCGCGATGCAGGGGACGCGGTGCCCGCCTTCCCAGGCGTCGGTCTTTTGGCCGAGCAAGGCGCCATTGGTGCGGTGTCCGGCTTTCATGGCACCGGTCTCGTAGCGTCCGCCGTTGTCGCTGGTAAAAATGACGATGGTGTTTTGCGCCAGCCCGTTTTGCTCCAGTGCATCGAGCACGAGCCCGGTGCAGTGATCGAGCTGCTGCACGTAGTCGCCATAAAGTCCGGCGTTGCTCTTCTTGCGGAACTCCGGCGCGGGATTGATCGGGTTGTGCGCGGCGGCAAAGGCGAGATAGAGGAAAAACGGCTGCCCCGGTTTCTGCTGCGCGAAGTAGGTCGCGGCCTTGTCGGCCATGATGAAGTCGATCTTGTCATCAGGCCGTGCCGCCATCGCCTTCGCCCCGCCGATTTGTTTGCCATGCGCGCCAAACTCCTTGGAGTGATCCACCGAGATGGGATCCGCCGGGTCGAGTCCGACGACCCAATGATCCTGCACAAAGACCAGCGGCGGCTCACCATGAGTGCGCGGCGTGCCGAAGAAGGAGTCGAAGCCGATTTCCAGCGGACCGGGTTTCAGTTCCTTGTTATAGTCCGGCTCAGGCGCGCGGCCAAAGCCATTGTGCCATTTGCCGAGCGCAGCGGTGCGGTAGCCGGCAGATTTCAGCAGCGATGGCAGCGTGACCTGCCCCTCGTGAAACTGGAGCGGGTAACTGCCTTTGAACTTCGAATGAAAGTAATAAGCCCCGCTGAGGATCGAGTAACGCGACGGGATGCAAATGGCGCACACGGAATGCGCGTCGGTAAAGTGCGCGCCTTCGCCGGCCAGCGAATCAATGCGCGGCGTCTTCACCAGCGAGGCTCCGTAACAACTGAGGTCGTTATAGCCCAGATCATCCGCCACGATCAGGACGATATTGGGCTTGGACGCCGGCGATCCAGCAGCAGCGTGGAGCGAGGCTGGGAGAGAGAGTAGCAACGCCAGCAGGCCGGTTGCGTGTTTGATGAGGTGTTTCATGGGTTGAACCGCTCCAACACAGAGAGTGACAAGGCTTGGTGGACACCCGTGGGGGAGGGTGTGAATTGTTTAGTTTAGTTGTGCCCAAAGTCCACCGCGGATTGGTCCGGCGGCGCTGTGGAACTGCGCGTGGTTGAAGAAGGTTTCGACGGCGATCACGCGCAGGCCCCAGGCCAGTGCGAGGAGAAGGCGATCCAGATCGGGAAGCGAAGACTGGAGAAACCCTTTCGCCCTGCGATCCCGCTCTTGTTAAATCTCGAACAT
>JANXWU010000071.1 GCA_025350985.1 Spartobacteria bacterium
CGCTCGATTTTCGAGGAGGCGGCGGGCATCACGAAATACAAGAGCCAGCGCAAGGAGGCGCTGCGGAAGCTGGAGGCGACGGAGGTGAATCTGGTGCGGCTGGCGGACATCATCAAGGAAGTGAAGCGGCAGATCGGCTCGCTGCAACGGCAGGCGGGTAAAGCGCGGCGATACCAGGCGCTCATCGGCGATTTGCGAACGCTCGACACGCACGCGAGCAGGCGGCAGTTTGACCAACACGACGCGGCTTTGCGCGCGACGGCGGAGGAGATCGAGCGGCTGCGTGAAGCTCATGGAAAACAGGAAGCCGAGATCGAAGGACACGAGGCGGACGTGTCGGCGCAGCGGCAGCGGCTCGACGAGTTGGAGCAAAGCCTGACGGCGGCTCGCGGCGTGGTGAACGATTTCAAAAACCACATCGGCAACGCGGAAAACCGGATCGGTTTCAATCACGAACGCGCTTCGGAGTTCGCCGGTTTGACGGACCGTTATCAGCGCGACATCGCCGCGTCCGAGGAAAAATTGCAAGTGCAGGAAGGCCAGATTCGCGACACGGATTTGGAGTTGGAGCAGATTTCCAGCACGCTCGAGTTCGAGCAGGTGCGGTTGAACGAGAAGATGCAGGCGACCAACGAGGTCAGCGGCGAGCGGGTCGCGGTCGAGAAGCAATTGCAGGAATTGTTTGCGTCGGTGAACACGATCGAACGACGGCTGAACGGGCTGCGGGGCGAGATGGGCGGGCTGGTGAATCAGCGCGACGGCAGCGAGACGCGGCTGGGGATTTTGAAGAGCGAACTGGATCAACTCGGAACGGCGAGCGCGGAACTCGGAGCGCAAAAAGCGGACGCGACCGCTCAACTCGTGACCGCGGAACAAACCCTCGGGGCGCAGCAGCAATCGGCCCGTGAAGCGGAGGAATCAGTCGCAAAAGTCGATGCGGAACTCAGCACCGTCCGAGCCCAACTGCTCGCCGAGGAGCGCAAACTCGCGGAGAAAGAATCGAAGCTCGAAGTGCTGCGGCAGTTGAACGAAGCGGGCGAAGGTTTCGGCGAAGGGACGCAAGCCGTCTTGCGCGGACTCGACAATCCGGAGTTTTTCAAACCCGCCATTGCCGGCGCGCTCGCCGCGCACATCGAGGTCGAGCCGCAATTTATTCCCGCGATCGAGGCGGCGCTGGGACAAAACTTGCAGGCGATTTTGTTAAAAGACGGGATGGTGGCGGAGCACATCGTGCGGACTTTGACCGGCAAGAAAATGGGCCGCGCGTCGCTGGCGGTCAGGAATACCGTGAAGCAAAGACCGGAGACCGGAGATAAATCCGACGCGTCGGAGGAAACGCTCGGCTGGCTTTTGGCCAAAGTGAAAACCGATGAAATCGCAGAGCCGTTCATCCGCGCGCTCTTGAGCGACATTGCGCTGGTCAGCGATTTGGAAACCGCCATTCGCATCGCACAAAACTTTCCGGTTTCCGGACTCCGCGTTCCGGTTTTGGTAACGCTCTCCGGCGAAGTGCTGACGCGTGAAGGCATCCTCACCGGCGGGCAGACGGGCGAAGCGGTGAACTCCGTGCTGACACGCAAAAACCAAATCGCCGGGCTCGCGGTCGAAGCCAAGGCGATTGGCAAAGTGATGCGCGAAATGACGGCGCGACGTGACCAGTTCGGGCAGCAACTCGAAACGGCGCAGGTGCGGCTGCAGGAATTCAAGGACGGCGTGCAGCAGGCGAACATCGCGATTTCCACGATTCGCGGGCAGGTTTCGATGATCGAGCGCAACGCAAAAGACACGGAGACAAAGCTGAATCATTTGCAGTGGGAACGCGGCAACATCGAGAAGCGGCATCAGGAGGCGATCGACAAAATCGGTACGATGGAAACCGAGGCGGTGGAACTCACCACGCGCGTGAACGAGTCGCAATCGCGGCAGCACCATTTGCAGGGCGAGCTTGAAACATTGCGCGCGCGCGAAGGCGAACTCGGCTCCGAATTGAACGAAATGCGCATCCGCGTGGCGACGGAAAAGCAGCGTCACGCCAGCCTCGCGAACCAGCGGCAGCCGATGGCTTCGCGTCTGCAGGAGTTGCGCGAATTGATCGGGCAGCGCCGCCGCGACATCGAGGGCTACGAGGTGAAATCGGCCGCGCTCACCGGCGAAAACGCACGCATCCAAGGAGAAATCGAAGCGATGCGCGGGCGCGTGTCCGAAGCGGAAATTGAAGTGGCGTCGCTCGCCGAACAACGCGGCGCGATGGTCGCGGCAGCGGAAGGCGCGGAGTCGGAGTTGCGCATTTTGCGGCGCCAACTTCACGACTGCCAGGAGCGGCGCGGGCAGCAGGAGGTGAAGATCACGCAGCTCCAGTTGCGCATCGAAAATTTGTGCGAACGGATCACGCGAAAATATCAAATCGACCTCCGCGAATTTCAGCCGGACAGCTACGCGCTGAATGTGACGCTGCGCGAGGCGTCGAAAAAACAACGCCCAGCAAAGCCGGATGAATCGGGTGGCGAAATCGAAGCGATCGATGCCGGTAGGGACGCCTCTCCGCAGGCGTCCGCGGGCGTGGACGCGACTGAAAACTCCGAACAATTCGTGACGGCCACGCCGGCGGACGACTTGGAAAGCCGTCCCTACCCGTCGGAGAGTGGCGGATCGAGTGAAGGCATCGATTGGGATCGTGTCGAAGCGCTCGTGAAGGAAATGGAGCAGCGCGTCGATGGGATGGGGCCGATCAACATGGAGGCGATCCAGGAATACGACG
>JANXWU010000112.1 GCA_025350985.1 Spartobacteria bacterium
GCACAGAGCGGGTTCGCAGCCGAAGCGATGTCGCCAGCGAATCGCCACGTCAACACGGCAAAGCTCGCCAGCGTCACTGAAATGAAGAGGCTGTGAATGTAGAAAACCTCGCGGATCAAGAGCGGCAACCGGTCCAGGTCCGGCTTCCATTTCATGATGCGAACGAGCGAAAGGTTGAGCAGCGCCACACCCATTTGCGCAAGGGCAGCGGCACGAAGAAGCAGGTCGAGGTGAGCATGGAGGTAGTTCATAAGCAGGGTGGTTTGGATTTCACGGCAGAAAACTTTTGCCCGGAAAAATCGCCGCCCAGCCGTAGATCGCGACGAACGCGGTGAAGGCCACGGTCAGCGCGTGGTAGCCGATTTTGTAAAACCAATTCGTGAGGAACGGCCGCGCGTCGAAAACGAAAAGCTGCACGCCGAGTCGCGCGAGCCAGAAGATCGCGATGAAAGCGCAGAGCGAACGCGCGACCGGTTCGCCCGCCGCCATCGCCTCCGCGTTGACTAGCGTGAGCGTGCCAAGGCCTGCCACCGTGAGCACGATGAACGCGCCGTAAACCCAAAAGAGCACCCGGAGAAATGGCGGCAACGCGGCGAGTTGGCGTTTCCAATCGAGTGCGCCCGGCGTGAGCGCGCTGGCGATGAGGATCGAGAAATGGGCGAGGCCCGCGAGTTGGAGCAGCGTTTTCATAAAGCGTGAATGGTTTGCAAAAATGGCACGATCACTCGACGCACGAACGGCGGGTGAAACAGCCAGAACGCCGGAGCGGCGGTGACGAACATCGTGAGCAGCCACCCGCGCACGCCGCGTCCGAGGCCGAGGCGGCAGCCCGCGCGGGTGTGCTCCGCGAGCACGCCGAGCCCTTGCACCAAAAAATAGGCGAGCGGCAAGCCGTAGCCGCCACGCGCGGGCACCGAGATGACGAGTTCGTGGATGAATCCGGAAAGGCCGAACGCGGAGAGCGTGGCGACGGTCGTCCCGAGCTTTTTGGCCACCGGACGGAAGACGAAATCGGAGGCGAGACGGTTGAACGCGCCGTTCCAACGACGACCCCAGAATTCGCCGAGAGAGGCGGAGCGCATCGGCGCGTCCATGATCGGAGGCGCGTCAATGCCGAGCCGTCGCCAAGCCAGCGCCAAGAGCTGAAACGCGCCGAAGTGCAGCAGCAAAATGAGGCCAAGCATTCCGATCCATCCGGCAAGCAAGGGCTCTGGCACCCTGCGCGCGGCACCCCAAAGCAACACGGCGCCGAGAGTGGCTCGCGCGCACGCGCTCCCCACGGCTGGGATCGTAAAGTTGTGTCCTCCGTCTTCGTGCGCGACCCTCGCCGCTCTCAAAAATCGCGCCGCGTCCATCCCCGGCCACGCGAATAAATAGCCGAGCGCGCGAAGCGGCCCGATGCGGCCGGCGCGTGGCTTCGCGCGCCGAAAGGTCAGCCATTTGCAGCCGAAAAAAATCGCACCCGCCAGCAGCCACATGAAAGCCCACGGCGGCAGTGCGTCCCGCATTGGCACGATGACAGCGAGAAAAAGGAGGAGCACAATCCAACCCGGCCATTTTGAGGGCTGAGGGCTTTTGCAGTGGCCGCCAGCACAGCTTCTCCGCGCGGCAATCCGGCGATAGCCAGCCCGCAACAGCCCGCGCATTCCGGGGAGCTGCGCCAGCGCCCAAACCGGCCACGCCCACCAAATGCGGCGCGCCAGAAAAATGACGGCATCCCCGCCACCCAGGTTTTCGCCGTCGCGACTGAGCAGACGCATTTCCGAAAAGGACGCGCCTTCACGCAAGCCGAGCCGGTCCCGCGCCAGTTCGGATTGCAGTGGTGCGAGGGAAAAGCCGCGCTGTTGCAACGCTTTTTCCAACCGGGCCGCCAGGCGCGTGCAAAAGGCACAGTCCGCGTCGTAAAAAACCAAAGCGACGGCTTCGCATGTTTCGGTTTGTTTTGTTATTTCTGTAATCACAGAACTTGTGGCTCAAAAAAAGGCGGGCTAGACAGTGCCGAGGCGGAGGAGTTTGAAAACTTTGTCGCCAGCCTTCGCCAGCTTGATCGCGGCGGTGGTCGGCATCTTTTCCGACTGCTCGTAAACCGCCGTCGCCAGCTCGAAGAATTCCAGCAACTGTCCCAATCGGTCGTGGATCACCGCGTCCGCGGCTTTGGGCTTGCCGGCTTCCGCAATGCAATCGCGCAACATCCGCGTCGTGGGATCGATTTCGCGGCGTTTCCGCTCGCGCAAGATCACGCGGAACATTTCATACACGTCCCGCATCGACTCGAAATGGTCGCGCCGGTCGCCCGCGACGTGGACGACTTTGACGATGCCCCAGTTCTGCAATTCGCGCAGGCTGGTGCTGACGTTTGAGCGGGCGACCCCCAGCGTTTCGACGATCGCGTCGGCAGCCAGCGGTTCCTCGGAGATGAAAAGCAGCGCGTGGATTTGCGCGACCGTGCGGTTGAGCCCCCACCGGAGGCCCATCTCGCCCCAATGGAGGATGAACTTTTGCGCGACCGGGCTGAGGTTTTTCATTTCGCGATTTTCTGTTACGACAGAACTATCGGAAAATACCGACGGCGTGTCAATAACCTTCTTCGAGAGTCATTCTGAGCGGCGCTTCGCGGAGTCGAAGAATCTCATGCTTCCCCCCAACGGCGCAGACTGGCGTTGGATCGAGAGATTCCTCGACTGCGTTCCGTTTCGCTCGCGCTCACTCCACTGCGCTCGGAATGACACCGCGTTTTGAATTTTCCCTTGGGCTGGGTTGCCGCCGCCGTCACTCCCAACCGAGCCAAGCCGAGAGAAACCGGCGGCTCTGCGCTCTCGTCAGCATGACCTTCCCTCGCCGCGGTGGCCCCCTCACCGCTTCTCGCGCATCAGCTTGCGGGCCGCTTCCACCTTTGCCTTGTCCTGATTGCAAAAGACCGTCGCGACGTGCGCGCCGTTGCGGAAATACTTGGCGACGAATCTCTTTTTCGCCCGGTCGCCTTCGACTTCGGCGCGCGCGGGCGGTAGGCTGAAATCGCCGATAAAGTCCAATGACAAATCGAAAACTTCGCTGGAGAAATATGGCAGATATTCAAACTTGATTCGCTTGCGCCCCGTGATGTTTTGGCCGGCCACGAAGCCCTGCTCCCGGGCGCAGTCCCAGTGGTCGATGCGGCGCACGCCGCCCTGCACGCGGTCGGGATAAAACGCAATGTCGCCCGCGGCGAAGATGCCTTTTTCATCCGTCTCGAGGTAGTCGTTGACGGGCGTGCCGTTCGGAGTGGAAAGCGGCGTGTTGGCGACGAGTTCGAGATTGAGCGTGCCGCCCACGGCCACGAGCGCCATCGACGCGGGAAAGCGATTGCCGCTCTTGGCCTGGATGTTTTTCAAAACCGTCTTGCCCTCGAATCCGTTGATGTCCTCGCGCATCATCATTGTCACGCCCTTGTCGGACATGTAGTGGGTGAGCCACTCCGCCGTCGCAGCGTCCAGCCACCGCTGCCACACGAATTGATCGCGGCTCATCAGCGTGATTTTCATCCCCGCCTGCTTCAACGCCGACGCCGCCTCCACGCCGATGAATCCACCGCCCACGATCACCATGCTTTTTTCCAACGGCCCCATCTCGCGCAGCGCCAGCGCATCGCGGATGGTGCGGAGGTAAAAGACATTCCCGAGCGTCGCGCCCGCCACCGCCGGACGCGTCGCGCGCGAGCCGGTGGCGAGCAGCGCCTTGTTGAACTCGATCGTCTGACCGTCGCCCAGCACCGCCATCCGGCGCTCGATGTTAAACTCGCGCACCGGCATGTTGATGCGCACCTCGATCTTGTGCTTGCGGTACCACTCGTCGTCGTTGCTCTGCAACTTCTCCTCGGAAAACTTCGCGCTTTTCAAAAAGACCTTCGAGAGCGCGGGCCGGTCGTACGGGAGAAACGGCTCCGTCCCGACCATCGTGATGCTCCCTTTTTTGTCGTGTTCGCGGATACCCTCGCAGGCTTTGGCGCCGGCGATTCCTGCTCCGACGATGAGGTAGTCGCGGTAGATCATTGGCCGCATTTGTAGGGGAAACCTCGCGATGGGCGAGAAGATTTTGCATTTCGTGCGGACGAAAATCATTCACTCGCCACCATTTGCCGCCGACGAAGTCGAAAGATCGAGCCGGAGGATTTAGGCTGATTCATCTCCGTCCTCTGCGTAATCTGCGCTTTTCTCTTCCGCGATGATTCCCGTGACGATCCAAAAGGTGACGAAACGCTTCGGCGACGCCCTCGCGCTGGACGAGGTGAGCCTCGACATCGCGCCGGGCGAAATTTTCTTTCTGCTCGGTCCGAGCGGTTGCGGAAAAACCACGCTGCTGCGGTGCATCGCCGGCTTTGCCGAGCCGGACAGCGGTGCCATTTTGTTTGGCGAGGAAAATGTGACGCACCTGCCGCCGCATCGCCGGAATTCCGCGATGGTTTTTCAAGGTTACGCGCTCTGGCCGCACATGACCGTCGCGAAAAATGTCGCCTTCGGATTGGAGGAACGGAAGGTCGCCCGCTTGGAATCCGAGCGGCGTGTCCACGAGGCGCTCGTTTCGGTGCGGATGGAACATTTAGGGGAACGAAAAATCCACCAACTCTCGGGCGGACAGCAGCAGCGTGTCGCCCTCGCCCGCGCGCTCGTCGTGCGCCCGCGCTGCCTTTTGCTCGACGAGCCACTGTCCAATCTCGACGCGAAATTGCGGCTCGAAATGCGCGGCGAAATCCGGCGCATCTGCAAGGAATCCGGCCTCACCGCGATCTACGTCACGCACGATCAAAAAGAGGCGCTCTCAATTGCCGACCGCATCGCCGTGCTCGACAGCGGGCGCGTGCGACAGGTCGGAGCACCGGGCGAAGTCTATCGCCGGCCGCGTTCGAGGTTTGTCGCGGATTTTTTGGGCGAAACGAATTTCATCGAGGGCCAAATCCGCGAGTTGAAGGGCGAACTCGCGCTCGTCATAACCGCGCTGGGCGAATTCCGTGCGACACTTTGCGCGCCCGATTGGAAGCCCGCCAACGGCGAGTCGGTGCTGCTTTCCATCCGACCCGAAAGCTGGCGGCTCGCGCTCGAATCGACGGCGGTAAACTGCGCGGCCGGGCGCATCACCGAGTCGATTTACCTCGGCGAAATCGCGCAGCACGGTTTCGCCGCCGCCGCCGCCACCGAACTGAAAATTTTTGAGATGAACCCGCGCTTTATTGGCATCGACCGCGAGATTTTTGCCACCGTCGATCCCGCCGATGCCGTCGTACTGCCGCAGGAAAAATGAGGTCCGCTAAACACGCGGAAAGACGCGAAAAATGGTGAGCAGAAAACAGATCGTTAGAATCATCGGCGTCGTCTTCGCGCTCGCCAGTGGGAGCGTTGCCTTCATTGCATGGGCACCGCAGGCTTTTCCTCTTCGGTTGTCAGTTGCGCTCAAAAGGGCTGACTCATCGTCGGTGGAATATTTTCCTCATTACATTGTCGGAAAAAACGATCGGGCGGACATCGTGCTGAGTGCAATGTGGGAC
>JANXWU010000172.1 GCA_025350985.1 Spartobacteria bacterium
TTCGATCAGCAGGGCTGCCTGTCCCCTCACGCTTTTTACGTGCGGGAATCGGACACCCTCACGGCGGAAATCTACGCCGCGCGGCTGGCGCGGGAGATGGAACTTTTCAACCGGCACACACCTCGCGGAGACATTTCCACCGCGGAGGCGGCGGCGATCGGGCAGTTCCGCCACGAGCACGAATTTGTCGCGGCGAACGATCCGCGCTTGCAGGTCTGGAAAAGCGACGGCTCGACCGATTGGACGGTGATTTCTGATCGTGATCCTTTGTTTAAACCGTCGTGCTTGAATCGCGTCGTCTTTGTCAGGCCGCTGCCGGAGGGTCGGGAGTTTGTGTCGATGCTGGCACCGGTGCGCGCGTGGCTGGGCACGATCGGGGTCTGGCCGGCGACGGAGGAGAATTGCCGGGCTCTGAGCGATCTGGGCGCAAGCCGCATGTGCGCGTTGGGCCGGATGCAGACGCCGCCTTTCGCCTGGCATCAGGACGGGCAGCAAGCGCTCGCGCCGCTGGTGCATTGGGTGGATTTGGAAGCGGACCGGTAGCGGCGCGATCGGCTCTGCAACAGGATTGCCATCGGCCGCGCGCTGCTTTTATCATCGCCGTCGATGCCGAGAGAAGAATCCATCAAGGCCGAAGGGACGGTGACCGAAGTGCTCCCAGGCACGATGTTTCGCGTGAAGCTGCCCAACGAATCGACCGTGCTCGCGCATATCTCCGGGAAAATGCGCAAGCACTATATTCGCATCGTGCCGGGGGATAAGGTCGAGGTGGAATTGTCCGCCTACGATGTCACCAAGGCGCGCATTATTTTTCGCGAAAAATAGCCGCGGCAAGTAAGCGCGCGGTGGCGACGCGGCGCGTTATCTAAGCAAGGCGGAGCGGGAGTTGGTTTTGCGGAAAAGTTGCGAAACCAAGTCATTGCCAACCGCCCAACCAACCCGTTAAGACTTCAATTATGCCAAACGAATTCACCAATCAAGAACCCGCCGGAAAAGCGGAAGCGGCCAAATCCCACGTCAAGCAAGCGGCCGAGGAACTGCGCACCGCAGCCGAGGAGAAGGCGCGCGAGTTGCGATCCATGGCTGAAAACACGGCCAACGAATACCGTCACCGAGCCGAACAAGTTTACGACGACGCGCGCACCAAGGTCCGCTCCCTTCGCGAAGACGGCGAAGTGTACGTCCGCGAAAATCCGATGCGTGCCGTGATGACTGCACTGGGCGTCGGCTTCGTGATGGGACTCATTTTCCGCCGCTAGCGCCGAACTGGGATGCCTGTGACGCCGCCGCATCCGTTCCCGATGAACTCGGGCTTCGTGGCGCACCTTCGCGGCGTCACGGCGGCGGCGCTCGGCTACGTGGCTGCGCGCGCGCAACTGGCTGGACTGGAGTCGAAGGAGGCCGCCGGCCATTACCTCAAAATCGCTGCCGTGCTGGTCGCCGGAGCGCTCTTCGCCACCTTTGGTTATCTCTTTTTCTGCCTCGGCATCGTCTTTGCCATCGCCCGTCTGTTTGAAAATCCAAACGCGTGGATTTGGGTAGCCCTGCTCGTGGCGCTGGCTCACTTTGGCGCCACCGCCGCCTGCGCGTTCATTGTTCGCGAATGGTTCACCGCCCCAGTGTTCACCTCGACCATCGCCGAGTTTAGAAAGGACCAGGAATGGCTCACGAAAAAGACGAATTGATCAGTCAACTCTCCCGCGCGCGGGCCGGAATCTCCGACAACGTGGCCGGGTTGCGGCACGATCTGGATTTTTCCACGAAACTGCGGCGTTCCTTTGCCGACCACAAAACTTTCTGGCTCACCGGCGCGGCCATTGGCGGTCTGCTGCTCGCAAAATTTCCTTCGCGGAGGAAAAAGATTTACGTGAAAACCGGCGGCGACAAAAAGATTCGCGAAGCCGCCGGAGCCGGTCTGGCCGCCATCGCCTTGAAGTTTGCCTTGTCCGCGCTGCGACCTGCTGCCACTTCTTTTGCCATGAAAAAAGCCGCCGAATGGATGGACAACCGCCGCCGCTAAGTTCCCAGTTTCTTCGCTTTTCCATTGATTTCGAGGCGCGGCGTGTGAAACGGTTTTCACCCCATGTCTGAACACGCAGTCACGCAGGCGCAGACGGTCCTCGCCCCCTTTTCCGACGAACAGCGCCACGCGGCGCTCACGGAGATCAACCAATACCTCCACGTCGGTCTCGACGGCGGCGCATCCGACATTCATCTCGGCACGGCTTCACAGCCCATCTGGCGGCGCTTCGGCATCCTCGAAGCGATCAAGGCCGACGCGCCCAAGCTCGCGCCCAGCGACACCGAGCGTATGGCGCGCGGTCTCACCACCGACGCGCAGTGGCGGCAAATTCTCGAACGCGGCGACGCCGATTTCGCCTATCAAACCGACCGGTGCCGCTTTCGCGCCAGCGTCGTCCGGCAGCGGCATGGACTGGAAATGGTCTTCCGCATCATCAACACCATTGTGCGCACCATGGACGACTTGGGGATGCCGCCGAACCTCAAGATGCTCACGCAGTATCATAATGGATTGATCCTCGTCACGGGCGCGGTTGGCAGCGGCAAATCAACCACGCTGGCCGCGATCATGGAGGAGATTAATCGCAGCCGGCACGATCACATCATCACGCTCGAAGATCCGATCGAATACATCTTTCAACCGAAGGGCTGCCACATCACGCAGCGCGAAGTTCACCTTCACACGCAATCATTCAGCAATGCCCTGCGTGCGTCGCTCCGCGAAGACCCGGACATCATCATGGTCGGCGAAATGCGCGACTTGGAAACCATCCAGCTCGCCATCACCGCGTCGGAAACCGGTCACTTGGTCCTGGGCACTCTCCATACGAGTAACGCCTCGCGCACGCTGGACCGGTTGCTCGACGTTTTCCCACTCGACCAGCGCGATCAAATCCGCGTCATGGTCAGCGAGTCATTGCGCGGCATCATTAGCCAGCAACTTATACCGAAAAAAGACGGCAAGGGCCGCGTCATGGCCATGGAAATCCTGACTAACTCTCCCGCCGTCGGCAGTTGCATTCGCGAGGCGAAGACCTTCATGCTTCCCGGCATCATTCAGACCGGCAAAAAACTCGGCATGAAGCTTATGGATGACTCCTTGCTCGATCTTTACGACAAAGGATTAATCTCGCAGGAAGAATGCTATGTTCGCGCAGAGCAGAAAGCGATGGTTAAGGCGCATTTTGGAAATTGATAGTGATCAACCGTAAATAACGCCATGAATTACCATTCGCAGATGCTCGATCCGACTGAGCTGCACTATTAGCTTAACCTACCGGTCAAAATACCCATGGCCTACATCGACCAATTCTTCAAAGTGCTAATTGAAGCTGGCGCATCTGATCTTCACCTCGGCGTGGGGCAGCCGCCAAAAGTCCGCCAACATGGCGACATTGTTCCCATCCGTGAGGAGCCTTTAACCAAGGAAGAGGCTGCCTATATGTTAAGCGAAATCAGCGGGGCGGAACGCTGGCAGCGCTTCGAGTCGCACGGCGATCTCGACTTTGCCTACGAGATGGATGCCTCTTCACGCTTTCGATGTAACTTTCTCAAACAAGCCACCGGTTACGGCGCGGTCTTCCGGCTTATCCCGACGAAGATTGCCACGCTCGAACAACTCGGTATTCCCATCATCGTTAAAGAGTTCGCCAAGATGCGCGGCGGCATCGTCCTTATCACAGGGCCGACGGGCTCCGGCAAGTCCACCACGCTCGCGGCGTTGATTGATCACATCAACGAGACCTTTACCAAACACATCATCACGGTCGAAGAGCCGATTGAGTTCGTGCATCCTAATAAGAAAAGCGTCATCACACAGCGCGAAGTGCCCGAGCACGCCATCTCCTTTGCCGCGGGATTGAAGGCGGCGTTGCGCGAAGACACCGACATCGTCCTTGTCGGCGAAATGCGCGACCTAGAGACGATCCAGCTTGCGCTAACCGCCGCCGAAACCGGCTTGCTCGTGTTCGGCACCCTGCACACAAACAATGCGCGCAAGACCGTTGACCGCATGATCGACGTCTTCCCCTCCGACCAGCAGGCGCAAGTGCGCACCATGCTCGCCTCCTCACTTCGCGGCGTGGTCGCCCAGTTACTTTTGAAAAAGTCGCCAGAAGTAGGTGGCGGTCGAATTGCGGTCAATGAAATCCTCGTCTCCAACAGCGCCGTCTCCGCCATCATCCGCGAGGGCGCGACCCAGAAGCTACAGGACGTGATTGTCGCCGGCAAAGGCCAGGGCATGCAATTCATGGACGACGCCATCTGGGCGGTGATGCAGCAAGGGATCGTCACCCCGCACGAAGCTTACATGAAGGCCATCGACAAAAACCGCTTCAAGGTCTTCCTGCCGGAAGAAGAAGCTGAACTGGCGAACTCAGCCGGGGCATCAAGTTAGTTGGAGTCAAACTTACTCCGGCCAAAATCGACCGAATTAAGTCTTGCACATTGTTTTCGCCCTTTGGGTACTTCGAGCGTAACCTTCAGCTATGCCTAAACCTTCAACCCGCAAATCCAAAAATGCTCCCGACAAGAATGCCAATCCACCGGGCGAGAAGCTCACCTCCAAGCACAACAAAGAAACGCGAAATAAACCGCCGGAGCGCCGGAACGAAAACAAAGTGCGCGGTCGATAGAGATGCTCTAACTCGCCTGCGATCCGGCCTATGCTCGTCCAGGCCACTGTTGCCGCACCATGTCATCCATTAGTCATCTTTTCGAGAATAACCAAGCTTGGGCCGGGCAGATTCGGGAGCAAGACCCGGAGTTCTTTCTCAAGCTATCCCAACAGCAATCTCCCGCCTACTTATGGATCGGCTGCGCCGACAGCCGAGTGCCGGCTAATGAAATCGTCGGCCTTCTGCCGGGCGAATTATTTGTCCACCGCAACGTCGCCAACCTCGTCGTGCATACAGACCTGAACTGCCTCTCGGTCATGCAATTTGCGGTGGATTTGCTGAAAGTGCGCCATATCATCGTGTGCGGACATTATGGATGCAGCGGCGTCAAAGC
>JANXWU010000225.1 GCA_025350985.1 Spartobacteria bacterium
TTTCGGCGAGGCGCCGAAACCAGCACGCGAGGCGCGTGCGCTCCCCAGATCCTGCGTCCACAACCACGCATATTCTTCGTTTTGTTTTGCCACACCCGAGTCCCACGGATTCCTGCAAATGTATTGAAACTTTTCTTCCAAATCCGAATCCGAGCGAATCAATCGGTCGAACGATTCCTTTTCCCAAACCGCACCATTTTGTTCGCGCAGTTTGTTGATGCGATGCGCTGACGCTGACTTGATTCCCTGCAAAATTTCCGTGAGCGACCAGAAAATCGGATCACCTTTTGGATCGTTCTCTTTGATCTGCGGCTCGAAAAGCAAGTGAGCATGATCGGGCATTACGCACGCGGCGTAGAGTTCGTATTGATGATGCTCATGCGCGTGGAGAATGCTTTTCAAAACGATGTCGCGTTCGGTGGCGATAAGCGGGCGGCGTTCGTGTGCGGAAAATGTGACTGCGTATTTTCCCCAAGGGCGTTCAAAATGCGGAAGGCGGCGTTTGGAGTAGGTTGCGCCGCTGGAAGTGGGCGGCTGCGCCGGCTGGTTTGGAGTTTCCGGCGAGGCGCCGGAAACAGCACGCGAGGGCGCGTGCGCTCCCCGGATCGCGTCGCTTCGCTCAATCGTGCGCTTCACTTCTTCAAACACCGCGCGTTGTTCCGCATTCAGTTCGAGCTTCGGCGCGTGGAGAAAAGTTTCGCCGGCGTGCGGATCGCGCTGCACGGGCGCGTCAGTGGTGACAATGAAACCTTTCTTTTCCAAAGTCGAAATCACCTGGTGCGTTGCGCCGATTTCTTTCAGCAATTGCGCGGCGGGAACCGCGTCGCCGGACCTTTTGAGCAAATCAACGACCGCCCATTGTTTCACGGCTTTGCGTTCGAGTTCGGCGAGTTCGTGATCGCCAATTTCACGCGCGAGTTTCACAAACATCTGCACCTTGAAACCGGTGTCGCCCTTGCGAATGACCTGCGGCAGCACGGCGCGCATCGCGGCTTCAAGTTCGCAGCAATAGTAATCGGCGATCCAGTGTGCGAGCCGCACGAGCAGCGGCGAGAGGATCGGTTTGCGGCCGATGATCTCGGCGATCGGACGCACGCCGCGCGCTTCGGTTTCGTCGAGCAATTCGATCACCGTCGCGAGCAAAAGCCGCGTCCGAACCGGGACGCGCACGCGCGATCCCACTTCGATTTTTCCGTCGAGCGGCGCGGGGATTTCGTAGTCGAACGCGTGGCTGCCCGATTGATCGACAATGACCCGCGCGAATTTTGGCATCGCCCGGATGTTAGCCGCCGCGGCGCGATTCGAGCAACGTGTGATTGGCGCGTTTTTTCGTGGAAACTTTCGCGCCTCCGCTGTTACCTCCCGCCATGTTGCGCGCGCTTTGGAGATTCATCACGATCATCATTTTGGCCGGCCTGGTCGGCGCGGCGCTCGTGCTCGTGCTGTCGCCGAATCCACGGCTGACGGTGCAGGAATGGCAGACTTACCCGAACAATGATCGCTACGACGAACTCATCGTCGAACTCGCCCAGAAATACGAGGTTGATCCGATGCTGGTGAAGGCGATCGTCTGGCGCGAAAGCTCGTTTCAAAAAGACAAGGTCGGCAAGGACGGCGAACGGGGGCTGATGCAGGTGACGGAAGGCGCGGCGAAGGAATGGGTGAAGGCGGAGAAGGTGGAAAATTTCGTGCCCACGGATTTGTTCGACGCGAAGACAAATATCGACGCAGGGACGTTTTATTTGAAGAAGTCGTTGGACCGCTGGAAGACGAAGGACGATCCGCTGACGTTTGCGCTGGCCGAGTACAACGCCGGACATGGGCGGGTGCAGCATTGGATCGAGGACAGCAACATGGGCAAGGCGGCGACGGCGTCGGATTTGCTCGACACGATTTCGTTTCCGGGGACGAAAAATTACATCGAGGCGATCGTGAGCCGCCGGGATTTTTACAAAAAACGCGGGCGGCTTTGAGCTTGCTTCAAGCTTCGGCGAACGTGGCTTGGGCGCGGAGTGGATCGCCGGCTTCGATCTTCAAATCGCGCAGCTTCAATCCGCCGAGCAGATAACCGGCGAGCGCGATGGGCTGGCGCTGGAGCTTGTCGAGTTGCGGGCGGATGAAACCCGAGGCCATCGTGCCGATCATCCCGCTGGCTTCGCAGGTGAGCTTGGAAAAATTCACGTTCAGCGCGTCGTCGATTTCCATCCAGCCCTGCACGCGAATGGTCGTGCTCATGAACATCGACGCGGTAATTTTCGCGTCGAACCCGAGCGAGCGCGGACCGAGCGAAGTGAAGGACAAAACGACCTTGTCGATTTTCGCGCCGTGCTTCGCGGCTTCGGCATGCGCGACGGTGCGCACGACTTTTTCCAAGTCGGCGTGCCGGATTTGTCCGTCGATCGCGCCGCTGCGCGCGGTCTTCACAACCAGCGCGATTTTTTCCCGCGAATCGCGCGCGAAATCGAGACGCGCGCCGTCTGCAGTCAGATGAAAAATTACGGGCGAGTCGCAGCACAAAAATGGCGCGGCGGAGACTTCGAGACGGTCGATTTCCACGCCGGGTTTCTGGTCTTGGAAATGCCGCGCGGGCGGCTGGGTGTCCGCGTCGGCGCGTCCGCCGGAGAGGTCGATTTTCAGCACGGAGAAATGCGGAAATTCACCGGTCATTTCCACGATGCCTTTGGGCGCGCCGAACATTTTCAAGCCGTCGTCCAACGCCTGGCGGAACTGGTCGTTGCTGTTGGGAAAATCGGCGCCTGCGAGCGGAATCATGCTCCTTATTTCCCTCAACCGTGCGGCTTGGCAAGGGCGCAAAACGAAGTTGCGCAAACCGCTTCGGCTTGGGAACGTGCGGCGTGCATTTGAAACGAATTCCCCTTTTCCTGGCGCTCGCGTGCGCGGCGCTGCTGACGGCTTGCGACACGCTCGAAGATCAACTCGGCGGGCCGCCAAAATACTCACGCGTGATCGAGACGAACGTGCGCGGCGAATGGCTGTTTACGTGGATCGCTGAGGGTGGGGTGCATCACGGCGATGAAGGCTGGAGCTTTCGCGCCGTGGAGCGGCACGTTTACAACAAGCCGGATTTGACGATCCACTATCCGCTCGGACGCCGCGTGACTGTTGCCGCGCCGAATGTGCTCGTCGAGCCGGCGGAGAAACCGGAGTGGCTGGAGAGTCTGGACGCGGGTGCGGAGCGGGACAGTCAGCGCGACCGGAAGGTGTCGCGGCTGCACGGAGCGCGGCCTTAAAGCGGCGAACGCGCGCACTTAGGCGAAGCGTTTCAACAACTCCGCGCGCTCGGAGGGCAGGCGCCCGCAAACGTGTCCGAGCGCCATCGCGGGCGATTGTTTTTTTTCCACCCGCAACCCGAGCAGTCGGCACAGCTCGGACTCAAAGTGCCGCAGCGCGCGCTGGTCGGCGGCTGCGTTTTGAAGATAAGAAAGTGCGCGCGAAAGTAAATCGAACAGCTCCGGCGCTTCGTGTTCGGGCTCGGTCGCGAGATCGATCAGTTCGGAAAAGTACGACGCGAGCAGGACGCGTCCGTAATCGCGCCGGAGGCCGTCGAAGGGATCGCGCAGGGCAACTTCCTTCAAAAGATGCAGGTCACTTTTTGCGCTGCGAATGAAAGAAATTTCGCAGCCGAAAAACAGGTCGAGCTTGCCGGCGAACGGGCTTTTGGGACGGCGCGCGCCTTTGGCAACGGTCTTTATTTTTCCATGAGTCTGCGTGAACCAGGTGACGATCAGGCTCGTGTCGGTGAGCTTCGTCAGGCGCAGCAGAAAGGCGGGCGTGGTCTCGGTCAATTCGGGGCGAAAGGCGATTCGTGCGGCGCGAGGCCACCGAGTTGAAAACCAGGCTGGTGATGACGGACGGCATCGACATTGTTCGTCACAGCGTCATCCAACGACGCGGGCGTAAATTTTTTCACGGTGTTCTCGATTTGGGTGAGGAGGGAGTCGCGTTGAGTCGCCGCCAAGCCGGTGAAATAATCGACGGCAGCCTCCGCGGCGGCACCGGCGATGAGCGGGCCGGCGCTGACGTTTTGCCGGACGATGTTGGCGATGACTTGGAGGAGGATGTTGGTGTTGCTCGTGGTCGCAGGAGAGGGAATCAATGCGACCAAGTCGAACGCCAAGGCGCCGAGACGCTGATAGGTTAGGTCGCCCTTCACGCCGGGCGCGGAGGCGAGCGCGGTGGCGATCAGGGGCGCGTAGGCGAGGGGCACCGTGCCATTGTTAATAAGCCCGCCCAATTCGACGGCGACATCGACCGCGTTGTCGGGCAGCGCCTTGGCCAGCGCGGCGGCGATGGTCGCGGTGAATCGCAACGCGGTCGGCGAGGACTTGACGATTTGCGCGGCCACGTCGCCGGCGAAAAGCGGGTTGTTCATCGCAATGCCGACGGCGATGGCGGCGGAGAGCGTGGGCAGTTGGGCTGCGAGTTTGCCGGCGAAGGCGGCCTGCGCGGTGCCGAGCGTTTCGGCGTCCGCGCCCGTGACGAGTTGCGAGACCGACTCCGCAACCGGCGTGGTGAGCCGGGTCGCCGAGATGACCGCGACGGCGATGGCAATTTTGTCGTCTTCGGTGGCGGTCGTGCCGGCG
The DNA here is from genome assembly GCA_025350985.1 of Spartobacteria bacterium. Lineage (GTDB taxonomy): Bacteria > Verrucomicrobiota > Verrucomicrobiia > Chthoniobacterales > Chthoniobacteraceae > JANXWU01. The sequence goes on from JANXWU010000225.1 coordinate 4,605, forward strand.
ACAGTTTTCGCGACGTTCGCGACTTGGGCGGGGACTTTGAACACGGCGGCGGTCCTCGCGATGGCGACGGCAAAGGCGGCCTTGTTGGAGATGTCGGTGTTGGTGATGATGGCCAGCGCAATTTGCCCGGCGCCCGCCGGAACCCGTGCGGCGACGGCGGAGGCGATGAGACCTTTTTCCAAGTCGCTCCGACCGCTGGCGACGGCGGAGGCAATGGCGGTGACGGAGGCGAGGTCGCCCAAGACTCCGGCGGCGGCGCTGGCGGCGAACGAGGGCCGCAAAGCGGCGGTGATCGCCGGGCGCGCGGCGGCGGCGTCGGCGTTGAGCACGGCCGCGATGATGGCTGAAGCCGCACTGGGCGTGGAGTCAACGAGGCCTTGCGTGATGAGGCCTTTGAGGGTGGCGGTGCGATTGGCGGCGAGGGTGACGGCGCAGGCGGCTTGGTCGGAGATGAGCGGGCCGATGGCGGCGGAGATATTCACCGCGGCGGCGGGGATTTTTGAAATGGCGAGAGCGGCGAGGGATTGTCTGTCGGCGTCGTTGCTGAAGCTCGAAGCACCTCCGGCGACGATGGCGGCGACGGTGACCGGATTTCTAGCGGAAGCGGCAGCGACGGCGAGCGTGAAATTGCCCCGGTCGCCCGCGCTGGTGGAGGGCACGCCGGTGCCGGCGACGAGCTTGACGAAAGCCGTGATCGCGACCGTGTCGGAGGCCAAAGTGGTGACGCCGCTTTTGGCAAACACGGTTTTATCCAAGACCGCCGGCCCGATGGCGGTGATGATGTCACCCGTGGCTGGGGGATTTGCTGTGAGCGCAGCCGTCGCGACCGCAGCCCGGCCCGCGTCCGTCATGCCAGTGACGCTCGCCGCCGCGCCGGCGATGCGTGCGGTGTCGCCGGGATCGGCCGCCGCGCCGCCAATGGTCAGCACCGCATCATGAACCAAGGCAAAAGCGATCTTCACCCGATCCGCGCGGGCGGCGAGGACGGCGGCGACGTAATTGAACGCGTCCGGTGACGGGCTGAAGTCGTCGGCAATGGCCGTGCTGGTGGCGGCGATGAGCGCGGCGGCTGGCGATTTGGCCACTGTGAATCCCTCACCGAGGTAGAGAAGGTTTAGCTCACCTTGCACGCCGTCCAGATAGTCCGCGCGCACTTCAGTCACCCACCCGAGAAGGCACAGGAAAAAAGCGAACGGGAGTAGAAGCTTGAGGTTGGCGGCAGGATGAAGCTTCACGCGCTGCATCCGGTACAGGAAAAGTTCGCAAAAGCAAACGCGTGGGCGGAGCCGAGGGCGGCCCTGAAACGAAGAGTCGGGTCGTGTTAAAGAAGGCTTGACAAAAATGAGTCCGCTGATCTCGCACGCCTTCAGTTCGATTATGGCTTAAAATGTCAAGGGTGAAAATTGAAAAATCGGCAAGATTTTTTGCGAAAAACGGGAAGATTTTTCTTTACCGCCATTTCGGCACCGGATAATCGGTAAAAACCTTGAGAGGACGGACATGCAAATGGTGAACTGGCCTGGCGGAGCGAATGCCCCTCTGAATAAAGAAGATTTTTCTTTACAGGAACGAGCCCCGTTCGCTAATCCGTGTTTCACTTTAGCGACCGCCTCGTGAATCCCATACTTTCAATCAGCTTCTCCCTCAGAAATTTTTAACCTTTTCCCTAACGATCCACAGTCTCACACCAAACGCCTCCCACCGGAGTTTCCAACATTATGAAAAAGAATCGCAACTACACCTTGAAATCCAAAAAAAGCGCCAGCCAACTGAAGGCAGTGCGCAAATCCCGGACGCTGCAAGCGTTGGAGCCCCGTGTTTTGTTGAGCGGCGTCGTCACTGCGCCTCCGACCGTGACCCATCCGACCAATCCGCACTTCGGGCGGTACGTCCACTTCGCCGGCTACGATGCGGCGGGCGACACGGTGAACATCTATCTGCAAGGTGGCGGATCGTTTAATATCGTTGGTGATGGCGGCAATCAGACCGGCGTGATCACGGACATTCAGGAAATCGATCTGTTTGGAACCAAGGCGAGCTCGCAGTTGACGGTTTTGGTGAAGCCGACGCGTATTCGCACGGCCACCGGCTTCGCCTTTACTCCCGGCGTGGACAACATTGGCGTGATCAACGACGCGATCACCTCGACGACCGTGGATTCGTTGGGCTTCACCGTTCCGGCCCGTTACGCCGACGCCGGCATGGGTGGCATCGCGTTGCAGGGGGCGACGGTGGACGGGATTTGGGTGGGAACCAGCGCGGCTCCACAAAACTTGGGCAGCTTGGGCGTGGATCTCCGCTACGTCCAAAATTCCGGCCTCGCTGGCGGAGCGCCGAATCTCACCGCTCCTGGGCAAGTCGGGGACGTTAATATTTCCGGCAACCTGAACTATTTGACCGTGCGCGGACTGGCGGCGAACGTCAACGGTCTGTCGGGCTCGATTCAAGTGGGAGGCCGATTGGGTCAGTTGAACGCACCGAATAGCGATGTGCTCGCTCCGATCAATGCGGCTTCCATTGGCAGCATCAGCGTCCGAAATGTCATGGCTGACATTTTGGTCGCGGGGCCTTTAGCGACGGGAGTGACTTTGCCTGCTG
>JANXWU010000244.1 GCA_025350985.1 Spartobacteria bacterium
TCCTCGTGGTCGAGCAAGTCGTCCAGCGCGTCGTAAAGCGGGCGCAGGTAGGGGAAAATCTTCGCCTCCAGCGCCCCCGGCAAAAAGCCCAGCTCTTCGCCGGCTTCCACCGCCGGCCGCGTCAGGACGATGCGCGTGACCTGCTCCTTTTTCAGCGCGGCGACTGCGCAAGCCATCGCGAGATAAGTCTTGCCCGTCCCTGCCGGGCCGATGCCAAACGTCATGTCCTGCGTTTGAATGGACTCGATGTAGCCGAGCTGGCCCGCCGTTTTCGGCACCACGGGCGGACGGCGCGGCGAGGAAAAAATCTTGGTGTCCACCAAATCACCGAGCCCCGGTTGCGACGGTTCGGAAACGGCGTGGAGAGCATAGTTGAACTCCTGCTTGCGGATGGGCACGCCGTTTTGCCGCGCGCTTTCGAGTTGCTGGAAAACGCGCTTGGCCCGCTCCACCTGCTCCGGTTTTCCCTCCAGCCTCAACGACCCGTCGCGCGCGGTGACTTTGACCTCGAGCGACACTTCCATCGTCTTGAGCAGCTTGTGATCGTTGGCGTAGAGCTGTTGCAACGCGCGCCCGCTCTCGAACTGCAAGGTCTGGCTTTCGATCATTCAGAGACGCACACCGTGAACAACGGCTGCGCGGCAAGGTCGGTCATGGCGAACGTCGTATTCAACCTTCAGCGGAAGCCGTACGACAGCGCCCAATGCGTCCGCTCGTGTTCCGCTTTTTCGATTTCGACGATGAGGTAATAAGTGCCGGTCGCTTTCGGAATGACGCGCGCGGCGGCGAAGTGCGGCTTCTGCCATTTCTCGACCTCGGCGATGTTGCCGTTCGAGTCGTAAACGTGGACTGAAATCTTCGCGCCCTTTTCATCCGTGCCCATCCAGAACCAGTATTCGTTGCCCTTGAAAAGCTGATGCACGATGGCCTTCTGCTGCTTCACCGGCAGGTCGCCGCCCCAGTAATCTTCGCGCACGGTGAAACCTTCTTTCACGTACGGGTCCGCCGCTTGCAGCGCGTACGACAGCGCGTCGTCGATGGTCGCGCGAGCAGTCTGGCTCAACAGCGCCACGCCGAGGCAAACGATCGCGAGATTTCGGAAGGCAGTTTTCAAGGAGAAAGGACGTGGCAAAGTTTTCACGGTTCTTTGGTCGTGATGGACTGAATCAAGTCGGCGGTAATCTCGCGGATGCGTTCCACCGTTTTTTGGGAAACGTCGCCGGAGTCGGAGATCAGCGGACGAATTTCCAGCAATCGCTTTTGCACTTTGGAAACGAGCGCGCTGTTTTTTAGACGCGGATCCATTTCGGACAGCCGGCGCTCGAAATATTCGACCAGCTTCGGCTGGTGCAGCAATTCCGCCCCGTCCTTCGTGTAATTTTTCCCGACGATCGTCGTCAGCGCCTCGGTCCCGCGCAGCCACCCGCCCAAGCTCACCAACTGCGCAAGCTGATCGTCTTTCAATTCCGTCATCGCATTTTTCACGTCGTGCAGCGCGCGATCCAATTCGACCCGCACCGTCGGCCAGTCTTTTTTGTCCGCCGCCTCGATGATGCTCGTTGTCCGGGCGCGGACGGATTTTTCAACGTGAATGGCGTTGGCCAGGTTCAGCACGGCCCGTCCGATTTTCTTTACTTCCTCGCTGTCCTTGGCCTCGACCGCGATGAAGCCTTCGGCGATCACCGTACCGAGCACCAGCGCCGTCTGCGACCGCTGCCCACCCGGATTCGTTTTGACCGTGCGCAAAATTTCGTGCCAGTTCGGCGACTGCAATTTGTCGAGAACGCTGAAGACTTCGCTCGGGACTGGCACCACCACATCGTCCACGGTTTTCGCCGGGAATTTTCCCAAGTCGATGTGCGCAGGCGGCTCGGCGGCCATCGCGAAACCCGCGGTCGCGAGGAAGAAGGTGAGGGAGATTTTTTTCATCAAAGGGAAACCGTCCGGAAGGATCTGGTCCAAAATGGATACGGCGGGACATTAACCATTGGCCGGAAATTTCCAACTCGAATGTGGCTGGGACGGGACGCCGGGACTTTTTGGATTCCATTCGAGGAAAACATTGACACACCAAAGCCTTTTCGCGGCAATCCAACCCGCGTCGCCCTCGCCATGAAATTTGAGCCGCTCGACTTCCAAAAAATCCGCACCTATCCCCTCGCCGACCGTGCGAGCAAGGTGTCCGTGGAGGATTTCGGAAAGCCGCACGCGGGCGGCGACAGCTTCGCGGCTTTTTTGGAAAAGCTGCCGAAGTTTCTCGCCGCGCGAGACCTGCTCCAAGTCGCGCACGACATCGCCGCCGCCGTCCGCCGCGAGCGTCCGGTCGTGCTGATGATGGGCGCACACCCGATCAAGTGCGGACTCAATCCGCTGATCGTGGACATGATGAAACGCGGCGTCATTTCCGCCGTGGCATTCAACGGCGCGGGCGCGATTCACGACTTTGAAACAGCGTTCCAGGGCGAGACGAGCGAGGACGTGCAGCGGGGCTTGGACGACGGCTCGTTTGGGATGGTCGATGAGACGGGAAGGCTGATGAACGCAGCGCTCGCCGCCGGTGTCGCCGCCAAACTCGGCGCCGGACGCGCGCTCGGCCAAGCCATCGCGGAGGGAAATTTCCCGAACAAACACCTGAGCATTTTGCACACGGGCTTCGCGCTCGACCTTCCCGTCACCGTCCACATCGCCATCGGCACCGACATCATTCACCAACACCCGACCACGAACGGCGGCGTGCTCGGCGAATCGAGTTATCGCGACTTCCAAACCTTCGCCTCTGTCCTCGCGCAGCTCGAAGGCGGCGTGGCGCTCAATATTGGCAGCGCCGTCATCATGCCGGAGGTTTTTCTAAAAGCGCTGACCATCGCGCGCAACCTCGGGCACCAAGTCGAAAAGTTCACGACCGCGAACTTCGACATGATCCGGCAATATCGTCCGACCGAAAACGTCGTGCGGCGCCCCACGCATCTCGGCGGCAGCGGCTATTCCATTGTTGGCCATCACGAGATTAACCTTCCGCTGCTCTTCGCCGCCGTCATTGAAAAATTGGCGAGACCAAACGCTCATGTGGACTAATTACCGGCTTCATTTTTCATTTTAGCATTTAGTTTTCCTCCATGCTCCGTCCCCGCGTCGAACAACTGCTCCGCACCTTCTCCAGCAAACGCCTGCTCGTCATCGGCGATTTGATGCTCGACGAATTCATCTGGGGCAACGTCCAGCGCATCTCGCCTGAAGCGCCGGTGCCGGTGGTCGAGGTCGATCGCGAAAGTTTCTTCCCCGGCGGCGCGGCGAACGTCGCGCGGAATCTCCGCGAGTTCGGCGCAGGCGTGCAGGTGATGGGCATGGTCGGCGCGGACGCGCACGGCGATCAATTGCGAAAACTTCTCGCAGGGGAAGGCATCGACACTGGCTGCATCCAGCAGCTTCCCGGCTATCCGACCATCGTGAAAACGCGGATCATCGCGCGCCACCAGCAAATCGTCCGGGTTGATCGCGAGAAAAAAATCGGCCTGCCCGCGGCGCAATGCGCTCACGTCCTCGAACAACTCGACGCGCTGATGCCGAACCTCGACGCGATTATTTTCGAGGACTACGCGAAGGGATTGCTGACGCAGGAACTGGTCGATCAAATCACCGCGCGCGCCAATGCCGCGGGCAAAATCATCACCGTCGATCCGAACCCCGGCAGCCGAGTCGCGTGGCATCAGGTGACCGGCGTCACGCCCAATCGCTCCGAGGCGTTCGGGGCGGCGGCGCACGCGCACAGCGATCCGGTCGAGCCGGTGGAAAACGACCGCGCCCTGCTCGAAGTCGGCGCGACGCTTTTGGAAAAATGGCAGCCGGGCAATCTGCTGATCACGCTCGGCGAACACGGCATGATGCTCTTCCGGCGTGACCAGACTCCGTTTCACATTCCGACGCGCGCGCGTGAAGTCTTCGACGTTTCGGGCGCGGGCGACACGGCCATCGCGCTCTTCACGCTCGCGCTGTGCGGCGGGGCGACGCCGGAGGAAGCAGCCGAAATTTCCAACCATGCCGCCGGCATCGTCGTCGGAAAACTAGGCACCGCGACCGTGACCCCGGCGGAGCTGGTCGAAAGTTTCGACCTTGCAGGCCCATGACTGAAACACCCAAGAAACATCCAGCGGTTTTTTTCGATCGCGACGGCACGTTGATGACCGAGGTGAATTACTGCGGCGACCCGGCGAAAGTTTTCCTTTTCCCCGACGCCGTCACCGCGCTGCAAAGATTGAAAGCGGCGGGCTTCAAAAACATCATCATCACTAATCAAAGCGGCATCGGACGCGGTTATTACACGGAAGCGCACTATCATCTGGTTCATGCCGAACTGCTGCGGCAAATCGGGGGCGACCTCATCGACGCGACTTATTACTGTCCCGCCGCGCCGGAGGAAAACTCGCCGCGCCGCAAGCCGCATCCTGCGATGGTTTTCGAGGCCGCACATGAACACGACCTCGACCTGACGCGTTCCTTTTTCATCGGCGACAAGGCGATTGATGTGGAATGCGGGCGCAACGCGGGCACGCGCACGGTGCTCGTGTTGACCGGCCACGGGAAGAATGACGGCGACCGATGCCGGCCGGATTACATCGCCAACGATCTCGCGAGCGCGACCGATTTCATCCTCGGTTTCCCCGCCGAATAACGGACGCAGGGTTGTTTTTTCCGCGTCGTTCTTGCGGCCCGCTGGCGGCATCGCTACAACACGCGGATGCCAAAAGTCGTCGCCATCCTGCCCGCCCGCTGGGGTTCGACGCGCTTCCCCGGCAAGCCGCTTCATCGCATCGCCGGCAAGCCGCTGATTCAGCACGTCTGGGAGCGATGCCTGCGCGCGCGGACGCTGGACGGCGTCGTGATCGCGACCGACGACATGCGCATCGCGGAAGCGGCGTTTGATTTCGGCGCGGAGGTCGCGCTGACCTCGCCGCGCCATCAAAGCGGCACCGACCGCGTCGCCGAAGTCGCGCGGAAAATGCGCGGCGTCACCCACGTCATCAACGTGCAAGGCGACGAACCGATGATCGATCCACGCCTGGTGGATCGTCTCGCGCGGGCGCTCCTCGCGGACTCAAAAATCGCGATGATCACGGCGGCGAATGTTTTGGCAAAAGACGAGCCGGTGGACAATCCGAACGCGGTGAAGGTCGTGCTCGATCGCGAAGGCCACGCGCTTTATTTTTCGCGCAGCGTCATCCCATTCGACCGGGACAAAAGCGGCACGACGCGCATCCATCGACACCAGGGGATCTACGGCTATGCTCTTCCGTTCCTGCTGCAGTTCGTGAAATGGAAACCGACCATGCTCGAACAAACGGAAAAATTGGAACAACTGCGCGCGCTTGAAAACGGCGCAAAAATCCGCGTGCTGATTACGAAGAGCACGTCGGTCGGCATCGATACGCCCGAAGATGCCGCGCGGTGGGAAAGCACCTTGAATTTATGAAATACATTTTTGTCACCGGCGGGGTCGTGAGTTCACTGGGCAAGGGTTTGGCGGGCGCTTCGCTCGGCACGCTCCTCGAACATCGCGGCGTCCGAGTCAACATGATGAAACTCGACCCGTATCTAAACGTCGATCCGGGCACGATGAATCCGTTTCAACATGGCGAAGTGTACGTGCTCACCGATGGCGCGGAGACCGATCTCGACCTCGGTCATTACGAGCGGTTCACCAAGTGCGTCCTCTCGCGCGCGAACAACATCACCAGCGGACAGGTCTATGAAAGTGTGCTCGCGAAGGAGCGGCGCGGCGATTACCTGGGCAAAACCGTGCAAGTGATCCCGCACGTCACCGAGGAGATCAAATCGCGCATCCGCAAACTGGCGCAGGAGCAGCCGGCGGATGTGATCATTGCGGAAATCGGCGGCACGACGGGCGACATCGAAGGGTTGCCGTTTTTGGAGGCGATCCGGCAGTTCATCCTCGAAGTCGGCTCGCAGAACGCGATCATCATGCACGTCACGCTGGTGCCGTTCATCAAGGCGGCGGGCGAGTTAAAAACCAAGCCGACGCAGCAAAGCATCGCGAAATTGCGCGAGATTGGGTTGCAGCCACAGGTCCTCGTGTGTCGCACCGAGCGCCCGCTGGATAAAGAAGTGCGCGAGAAGCTCTCGATGTTCTGCAACGTGCCCGTCGAGGCGGTGATCGAGGCGCGCGATGTCGATCACACGATTTATGAGCTGCCACTCATGCTGCAAGCCGAGCACCTCGACGACATCGTGTGCAAACATCTTGGCCTCGCGGTCCCGCCGGCGGAGATGGCGAGTTGGAAGAAATATGTGCAGCGTGTGGTGAGCCCGAAGAAGCGGGTGAAAATCGCGGTGGTCGGCAAATACATCGAGTTGCAGGATGCTTATAAATCGATCTACGAATCGCTCACGCACGCTGCGGCGGCGCACGATTGCGGCATCGATCTGGTGCTCGTCGATGCGGAGGAATTAGAAAAGCAAGGGCCGGAAAAGCTGCTCACGGGAGTCGCTGGAATCGTGGTGCCGGGCGGGTTTGGTGACCGCGGGATCGAGGGAAAAATCGTGGCCGCAGGTTTCGCGCGCACAGAGAAAGTGCCTTACCTCGGGCTCTGTCTTGGGATGCAAATCGCCACGATCGAGTTCGCACGGAACGTCTGCGGCCTGGAGCGGGCGAACAGCACGGAGTTCGACCGGGAGACGCCGCACCCGGTCATCAACTTGCTCGAAGATCAGCGAGAGGTCACCAACAAGGGCGCGTCGATGCGGCTCGGTTTATGGCCCACGAAAATCAGCGAGGGCACGCACGCGCATCAGGTGTATGGGGCGTTGCAGGTGGTGGAACGGCACCGCCATCGGTACGAATTCAACATGAAGTATCGTGAGATGCTAACCTCGCGGGGCTTCGTGATTTCCGGAACATCGCCGGACGAGACTTTGGTGGAATTAATCGAATTGCGCGATCATCCCTGGTTTCTCGCCTGCCAGTTTCACCCGGAGTTTCAGTCGAAACCAAACCGTCCGCATCCACTCTTCAAGGGTTTCTTGGGCGCAAGCCTCGCCCACGAGAGTTAATGGATCGTTACCAGTTCTTGATCCAAGCCGGATTATCCGTTCCGCCGGTTGTCACTCCTTTTCCGCCCGCATCCGAGTAGATGTCGTAGCCACCGGTGTTGTGACTGCCCTGCGGGTAGTAGAGATACCACCTGCCCCAAGGGTCGGCGAACACCCATGCACGAATTCCCGGCGGCGTTCCTCCGGGAGGTGG
>JANXWU010000281.1 GCA_025350985.1 Spartobacteria bacterium
GCGCTCAGAATGACACGCGCATTTTTCCAACGGATACACCACCGCGCTTCCCGTCCGATTGACAAACAAACGGCCTCCGCGTTTGTTCACCGCTCGCGGTTCCGGCAGCCGGGCGTCGGCGAGGTTTTCCCCCTAACCATCCCGTCCCCCGCGCGATTACTTCGAGCCTTGACCCCTTTTCTGCCCAGTCTCTGCATTTTCACCGCGCTCTCACTCGCTGCGGGCACGGCGCGAGCCCAGGGGGTGATCACGCTCGAACAAGCCTACGACCGCGCGCTGGCCACCGATCAAACCATCCGCATCGCCGAACTCCAAATCCGGGAGGCGAACCTTTTGCGCTGGAGCGCGCTCACCCGGCTCGGGCCGCGGGTGACCGGAGATTCCAGTTTCGACCGCAGCGGACGCGGGACTTTTGCGAACGACGCCAACACGCGCGGCCTCGGCCTCACGTTCGTCCAGCCGCTGCTGGATTTCGGCGTTTTTCCGGCTTGGAAACTGGGGAAACTCGCGGCGGCCTCGGCGCGGTTTCAGCATCAATTCACCGTGCGCCAGACGCTGTTCGGAGTGGCGCAGGCGTACTACGCGGTGCTCAAGGAAGAGAGCGTCGTCGAAGTGAATCGCCAGACCGTCGCGCTGGCCGCACAGCAGCTCGAGGTCTCGCAAAAACGCGCCGCCGCGGGTGAGGTGGCGCGCAGCGACGTGCTGCGCGCGCAGGCCTCGCTCGAGGACGCGCGCCGGTTGCTCATCGAGAACGAGGGCACGCTCGACCTGAATCGCGACACGTTCAGCAACATCCTGAATCTCGGCGGCAAAACGAACTTCACGCTGGTCCATCCACCAGACGCGCGCGAGGGTGCGGAACCGTTCGATCAACTGCTCGCGCGGGCGTACGAGCGGCGCGAGGATTACCAAACCGGCGCCCTCGCGGTGAGGCAGGAAATGCAGCGGCGCAATGGCATTTGGACGGAATACTTTCCCACGGTCGTGGCGCGGGCGGGCGAGGATTGGACGACGCTGGGCGGGGACAACGCGACGCGGTCCAGCAACCGGTTTTTTAACGCGAGCCTTGGCCTGTCGATGCCGTTTTTGACCGGAGGTCAGCGCGAAATCGACCTGCGCAACGCCGGTTATCAAATCGACATAGCGCGGCTCAACTACGAGAAACTCGGCAAAACGATCGAGGCGGAAATGAAGACGGCGTGGCTGCAAGTGCGCACGCTGCGAGAGGCTTTGAAGGCTCTGCGTGCGGAAGTCGTCGCCGCCGAGCAGAACTACCACGATCTGCAAACGCAGTATCAGGCGGGCGTCGCGACGAGCGTGGACGTGCTGGTGGGGCTGCGGGATTTGAACAACTCACGCACGCAACTAACGGGCGCGGTGTTTGATTACCAGGTGGCTCTGCGCAACCTGCTCCGCGCTCAGGCGGTGTTTGAGCAACCGCGGGTCGAGCGGGCGAAAAGAAAATAAATGCGCATGAAAAAATCGACCGTCCTCGTCCTCGTTGTGGCCGCGCTTTTCGCCGTCGGCGGCTGGCTCTGGAAACGCGGCGGCAACGGCGAGACGACTTATCAGACGGTGACGGTCGGCAAAGGCGACATCACCCAAACCGTTACCGCAACCGGCACGCTCAACCCGGTCCTGAACGTCCAGGTGGGCAGTCAGATTTCCGGGATCGTGGCCAAGCTTTACGCGGATTTTAATTCGTCGGTCAAAGCCGGGCAGGTGGTCGCGGAAATCGATCCGGCGACTTACAAAGCGACCGTTATGCAGGGCGAAGGCGACCTCGCCTCGGCGCACGCCGCGCTCGAACTGGCGCAGGTGAACGAGAAACGCGCGCGGGAATTGCGCGAGCAAAATGCGTCGCCCCAAGCGAATCTCGACTCGGCGGTGGCGGCGCTGCATCAAGCCGAGGCGACGGTGAAAGTGAAGGAGGGCGCGCTGGCCAAGGCGAAGGCTGATCTCGACCGTTGCACGATCAGTTCGCCCATCGACGGCATGGTGATCTCGCGCAACGTCGATGTCGGGCAAACGGTCGCCGCCAGCTTGTCCGCGCCCGTCATTTTCACGATCGCCAACGACCTCACAAAAATGCAAATCGACTCAAACGTGGCGGAAGCGGACGTGGGCAATGTGCAACTCGGGCAGCCGGTCGATTTCACGGTCGATGCGTTCCCGACGCGGACGTTTCACGGCAAGGTGGTGCAGGTGCGCAACGCGCCGATCACCGTGCAGAACGTGGTCAGCTACGACACGGTGATCCAGGTGCAAAACGACGATTTGAAACTAAAACCCGGCATGACCGCGGGCGTCTCTGTCGTCATCGCGCAACGCACCGGGGTGTTGAAGGTGAGCAACGCGGCCCTGCGCTTTCGGATGCCGGAAGCGCCGGGAGCCACCACCCCGAAACCGGCTCCACCAGAGGGTTTCAAGCCGGGCGGCAAAAAGGGCGGGCCGAAAGCCGACCGCAAGCCGGTTCGCAACGTGTACGTTTTGCGCGACGGAAAACCGCAGCAAGTGCAGGTCAAAACCGGCATCAGCGATGGGATCTTCACGGAAATCCTGGAGGGATTGAGCGAAGGCGACCAGGTGGTCATCGGATCGACCGGGCCGTCGGCCAGTGCCACGCCGCCACCGGCTAATCCATTCGGCGGTGGAAGAAGGGGATTCTAAAGGTGAGCGCGCACGTTTCAACGGCGCGGAAACGCCCCAGCCTCGCATTGAGATGAACGCCGTCGTCAAACTCGAGGACATTCACAAAACCTACCACACGGGCGAAGTGGATGTGCATGCCGTGCGCGGCGTTTCGCTCGAGATTCAGCGGGGCGAATTCGTCGCGTTCATGGGTTCGAGCGGCTCGGGAAAATCGACGCTGATGAATCTGCTCGGCTGCCTCGACCGCCCGACGCGCGGACGCTATTTCCTCGATGGCGTCGATGTTTCCGGGCTCTCGCGGGAGCGGCTCGCGGACATTCGCAACGGCAAGCTCGGGTTCGTGTTTCAAAGTTTCAATCTGCTCTCGCGCACGTCGGCTTTGGAAAATGTCGAGCTGCCGCTGCTGTACGGCAGCCGTCATTATTCCTCTGCGGAACTGCGTGAACGAGCGCGGCGGGTGCTCGAAGTCGTGGGTCTGGGCAAACGCGGCGATCATCATCCGAGTCAGCTTTCGGGCGGCCAGCAACAGCGCGTCGCCATCGCGCGCGCGCTGATCAACGAACCCGAAGTCCTCCTCGCCGACGAACCGACCGGCAACCTCGACAGTCGCACCAGCGTCGAAATCATGGGCGTGTTTCAAAAGCTCAATGAAGAGGGAATCACCGTCATCATGGTCACGCACGAACTCGACATCGCGGCCTACTCGAAACGCAACGTTATCATGCGCGACGGCAGTATTTTGACAGACACGCCGGTGCTCTCCCGGCTCAACGCGGTGGCGGAACTCGCGCGGCTGGACGCGGCGCAAAAAGAGGTGCAGCTCGCGTGACCGGCGGCTGCTCAGCGTTTGCGGGCGCGGCTTTTTTTGGGAGCCGGCACGACGCGCGTGATGTTGCGCGTGGCGACGATCTCGCGCGCGGTTTCCGTCGCATAAACGTAGATTGTCTCGTTCGCCGGCGTGATGAGACAGTAGTCGGGATGTTTCACGTAAAGCGCCTTCCCGTCCGACGTGTGAACCGTGTACGGCTCGAACGGCGTCGCGCGTTGCAGTTCCCGAATTTCGTCCGTAATCATGTGCGTCCGATGATTAACACGGGCCTGCATTTTTAACAAGATCGTGAGGATCGCCTCCACATTTCAGATTGCCTTGCGCGCCTTGCGGCGAAACAAAATGCGCTCCGTGCTGACGGCGCTGGGCATCATCATCGGCGTGGGCGCGGTGATCGCGATGGGCAGCATCGGCAACGGCGCGAAGGCACAAGTCGAGGCACAAATCGCCAGCCTCGGCCAAAACGTGATCCTGATTTTCGCCGGCAGTTCCTCGCCGAGCGGCCTGCACTCAGGCTGGGGCGGTGCGGGAACTTTGAAGGTAGAGGATGCGGATGCGATGAAGCGCGAGATTGCGCAGGTGACGATGATCAGTCCCGAAGTCCGCGCGTTCTCGCAAGTGATCGCGGGCAATCAAAACTGGTACACTTCGATCATGGGCGAGAGCGCGGACTACTTCGACCTGCGGCAGTGGCCGCTGGTGGAGGGCTCGGCCTTCACCGAGCAGGACGTCCGCAGTGCGAACAAAGTCTGCGTCATCGGCAAGACGATCACGGTGCAGCTTTTCGGCGAGGAATCGCCGCTGGGCCAGGTCATTCGCATTAAAAATGTGCCGTTCACCATCGTCGGGGTTTTGGCGGCGAAAGGGCTGTCGGTGATGGGCACCGATCAGGACGACACCATCGTGATGCCGTACTCGAGCAACATGAAACGGGTCAGTGGCGTGACGACTCTGCGCGCGATCACGGTGCAAGTCGGCGAGGCGCGCGATCTCGCCATCGCGCAGCAGCAGATCGTGAATTTGCTGCGGCAGCGACACAACATCCGCCCCGGAAAAGACGACGATTTCACCGTGCGCAACCAGGAGGAAATCACCGCCATGGCGACGGCGACGACCAAAGTGATGACCGGTTTGCTGTTCTGGATTTCCGTCGTGTCGCTCGTCGTCGGCGGCATCGGGATCATGAACATCATGCTCGTGAGCGTGACGGAGCGGACGCGCGAGATCGGCATCCGCATGGCGGTGGGTGCGCACGGACGCGACATCCTTTTGCAGTTCTTGATCGAGGCGCTGGCGCTCAGTTTGATGGGCGGCGTGACGGGGATTCTGTGCGGAATCGGCACGTCGAAAATTTTGTCCTCGGTGAAGGGATGGCCCTCGCAGGTGTCGGTCGATTCAGTCGTGATCGCGTTCGGTTGCAGTGCGGCGGTCGGGATTTTCTTCGGCTTCTATCCGGCGCGCAAAGCCTCGCAGCTCGATCCGATCGAGGCGTTGCGTTACGAGTGACGAGCGCCGATTAAAATCGCCGCAACGCCTGCGCGAGCGACTCCATCGGCAGACCGATGACATTAGTGCGCGAGCCTTCCACCGCCTCGATCACGCCCATCTCGTCGTCTTGCGCGGCGTATGCGCCGGCTTTGTCGAGCGGTTGGATCAGCCGGATGTATCGCTGGATCTCAGAAGCTGACAGTTTCCGAAAACGCACCCGACTCACCTCGATGAACCCGTGCGCCCGACCGCCCCGCGCGAGCCAGACGCCGGAGAAAACCTCGTGCGTCCGTCCGCTCAGGAGGCGCAGCATCTCCGCCGCGCGCGCGAGATTTTCCGGCTTGCCGAGCACGCCTCCTTCGATCGAAACCAGCGTGTCGGCGGCCAGCACCAAGTCCACTGGATGGCGGGGAACCACGGCGCCTGCCTTGCGTTTGGCGTTGAAAAGCGTGATCTCGCCGACGGTCAAATAGGCGGGATAGACCTCCTCGATTTGCGCCGGCACCACCTGCACGTCGTAGCCGTGTTCACGCAGCAGCGCGAGCCGGCGTGGAGACGCCGAGGCGAGCACAATGAACGGCAGGGCCACGAGTTTTACGCTTTCAAAAGCGCGGCGAGTTCGCTCTGGACGGCGGCGAGTTGCTCGAGCCGCAAGGCGGGGTCGGGAATGAGAAACACTTCGCCGGTTTTTGCGTGCTCGTAAATGAGAGTCCGCCCGCTGTCGGTCGTTTGGACGTCCACTTGTTTGAGGAGGCGTTTGCGTTCCAACATCACGGCCAAAAGAAAGCGCGCGCTGCCGTGCTGCGCGTCCGGTTCCTGCATGTAACTCCGCAAAAGATCCTCCGCCGTTTCCTTTTTCAACGCCTCGGGCTCGGGGGGCGGAGGCGGCTCGAACTTCGAGCGCCAAAAGGAAAAGGGCTGGATGTTATCGTTCCGTTCCCGCCACGCCTCCTCGCATAAATCCGCCCGCCGGAAGCCGTCCTTTTCGTGAAACAGGAGCGTGTAAAAAAATTCGCCGTCCCGAAACTCACGGCCGCTGGCCGAGCATTTTTCGGAGCGGGATTTGATTTCCCATTCGTTGGACATCGTGTGGATTTTGAGAGGCCAGGCTCAGACTTTTTTCGCCGCGAAGAGACTTCGGAGAGTTGGCATTTCGCGATTGGTCGAGCGCAGGTAGAGCAGAAATGCGCCGACCGCGCCGAACAAAAGATCGGGCCCCCAAGCGGCGGCGAAGGCCGGAAGGCGCGCTCCTTTCCCGAGCGCGAGGAAGAGGTTGTTGAGAAAAATCATCGCAAAGAAAATCAGGATCGAACTGGCGACGCCGGCGAGCACGCCGCGCCGGGAATACACGATGCCTAGGGGTGCGGCGATGAAAACCACGATGAAACAGGACCACGGAAGCGCCCAGCGGTAATGCCAGTGTGTGCGATACGGCGCGAGTTGGGCGCGGGGAAAATCGGAGTTGAACGCAAGATAATCCGAAAGCTCGGGCTCGGAGAGAAACTGCGGTTCGAGGTTGGAACTGGCGATGCGCCACGGCGTTTCGCTCCAGTCCGCAATGCGCTTGTTTCCTTTCAGCCACAAATCCTCGCTCTCGATATTTCCCTCGAGGTCAAACTTCACCGATTTGCCGTGTTCGAGCGTCCACGATTTTTCCAAAGGGGAATAAAGGGCGCGCTCGGCGTAAAATTTCTCGACGATGTTTGCGTCTTTGTCCTGTTGCATGACGAAAACTCCGCGAAGTTCGATCGGCTGGCTGCCCTGCACCGCAGACGGCATTCTTTTCACGTACCACATGCGGTTGTTGGCGCGGTTGCGGAAGAGCTGCTCGTTGCCGGTTTTCTTTCTGCCGCCCTTGATTTCGTCCATGAGCGCCTTTTTCGCGCCCTCGGCGTGAGGAGCCAATTCGTAATTGAGCGCGAGGCTCAAAAGCGCGGCGGCCAGTCCCGCGAACATGAGTGGCAGGAGGATACGGATGACACTTCGCCCCGCGGTGAGCATGGAGATGACTTCGTTCGAGCGCGACATCCGACTCAGGCAATAAAGCAGTGCAAGGAGCAACCCCACGGGCATGGATAGAACGATGATTTGGGGAAGTTGGGTCCCGTAAAAGACGAGGATTTTTCCGATGGAAACTTTCGCTTCGAGAAAATCGCCCGCACTGTCGCTCAGGTCGAACACCAGCCAAATGCCGATAAAACCGACGAGACAATAGAAAAACGGGATCAGGAAATTCTGAAGAACGTAACGATCAAGAATCCGCATCGAATCGCCAAGATAGAATGAAAAACGCGCCGGCAAAGCGCAAAAGCGGGGCGTTTTTTTCGGGAGTTCAGGATGGGCCGAAAAATGGCGTTACCTATTGAGAAGCGGCCTTTTGGGCAGCTATCAAAGCGAGAAGTTCCTAAGGTAGAATTACTTATGAGACAGAAACAGTTTTACGCATCCAGATGGTGATCAAGGCTAAATCCGCGGGTGTGATGCCGCTGATGCGGCTCGCCTGACCCAAGGTCGTGGGACGAACGGTGGAAAGTTTTTGTTTTGCCTCCAGCCGCAAGCCGGAAATATCCCAGTAATTCAAACCTTCCGGCATCTGCTTCCCCTCGTCAGCCCGCGCTTTGGTGACTGCGTCTTCTTGGCGTCGTATATAGCCCTCGTATTTCAAATCCGTCTCCAACGCCGTCCAAATCGCGGCGGGAAAGCGGTTTCGCAGTTCGTCCGGCAGATTCGCGGCGCTCTCATCCGGACGCCGCAGCCACTGATTCAAACGCACGCCCTGATAAGTGGTGGTAGAGGCGAATCGACCCGCTGAAATTAATGCATCCTGTTTCGCGTGAACAGCTTGCAAACGATCAGATCCCGCCAATCCAAATTCATGAGCCAGCGGGGTCAAACGCAAATCGGCATTGTCATGCCGGAGCAACAGACGAAATTCAGCGCGGCTCGTGAACATGCGATACGGCTCGGCGGTGCCCTTGGTCACCAAATCGTCGATCAGAACACCGATGTAAGATTGCGTGCGGGAAAGGATCAACGGTTTGGAATGGGTTAGCTTGAGCGCGGCGTTGGCTCCCGCCACCAGACCTTGAGCCGCCGCTTCTTCATAACCCGAAGTCCCGTTGATTTGTCCGGCGAAATAAAGGTGTTCGACTCGTTTGGTCTCCAGAGTGGGATGGAGTTGAGTAGGCTGGCAAAAGTCATACTCCACAGCGTATCCGGGCCGCATTATTTCGGCGTTTTCCAGCCCGACGATACTCCGAATAAATTGGTGCTGGACCTCATAGGGCAGACTCGTTGAGACGCCATTGACGTAGTATTCTTCGGTGTGACGTCCCTCGGGTTCGAGGAAAAGCTGGTGATGAGGTTTATCGGAGAATTTGACGACTTTGTCCTCGATGGAAGGGCAATAACGCGGCCCTACACCTTCAATTCTCCCGGAATACATTGGGGACTGACTAAGATTTTCCCGGATGATGTCGTGGGTTGTGGCGTTGGTAAACGTGATCCAACATGGCAATTGTTCCACATGGAACTTACCGTCCCGCAGTCCGTTTAACGAAAAAATGTCGTCCTGATTACGCCGCAGCTTGTCCAGAGCAAAGGTAAAATGAGGAGGAGGGGCGTCGCCGGTTTGACGCTCGCATTTTGTGAAATCGATGGAACGGCCGCTCAAACGGCACGGCGTCCCGGTCTTGAAGCGCGAAGTCTCGAACCCGAGATCCCGCAGGCTGTCACTCAGCGTGGAGACCGCGTCACCCATGCGTCCGCCGGACTGATTTTGCAGACCCACGTGCAGTAATCCCCGCATGAAAGTCCCGGTGGTAATGACCACAGAACGAGCTTGGAACTGAACGCCGAAATTGGTTTCGACACCCGTCGCCCGTCCGC
>JANXWU010000185.1 GCA_025350985.1 Spartobacteria bacterium
CGCCGGAGATCGCCGCCGAGATGAAGACCGCCGTGGAAGCCGCACGGCAGGCGCGTCCCGGGGTGATCTGGATCGAGGAGATGGTCGCGAAAAAATCGGCGATCGAGCTTTATTCCAACGCGGCCGTCTTCTGCTGCCCGTCGATTTACGAGCCTTTCGGAATCATCAATCTCGAAGCGATGGCGTGTGAGACGCCCGTCGTCGCGAGCGCGGTGGGCGGCATCAAGGAAGTTGTCGTTCATGGCGAGACGGGTTTTCTCGTGCCGATCGAGCAGATGACGCAAAGCCCGTTCGAGGCGACGGAGCCGGAAAAGTTTGCGCTCGATCTCGCGGCCCGCATTAACGAACTGATGGCTGATCCCGCGCTCCGTAAAAAATTTGGCTTGGCCGGGCGCAAGCGCGCGGAGGAGAAATTCGGCTGGGATGCCATCGCAAAGCAAACGCTGGGACTTTACCAAAGCCTCGTCCGGTAATTCTCAGGAAGAAATCTTCAGCGACTCCAACTGGCGCTGCTTTTCGCGCTCGAGTGCGTAAAGTTTTGCAATTCTCTGCTGCGGTCGGATGGGATTTTTCAGTCGCGCTTCCGGCACGGGGCGACCCAGTTTTTCCAGCGCAAAAACCGCCGCACCGCGCAACGACGCTTCGGGTTCATCGTTTGGAAAAACGGGTTGCCCGAGGACGTTGGCGAGCCGCTGCAAACCGGAGGGCGACTTTTGCAACCCACCCGAAACGATGAATTTTGGCGCTTTATTATTGCCCGAAACCAGCTCGGCGATCCGCGCCAGCCGATGAAAACTGGCTTCCGTGGTCGCCTGCAAAATGTCGAGCGCTGTTGTGTGCTGCGTGAGTCCGCAGATCACGCCGCGTTTTTTTTCGTCCCAAGTCGGCGCGCGCTCCGCATTCCAAAATGGCAGCACGACCAGGCCGTGCGCCGGCTCGGGGCGCGCTGCCATTTCGCGTTCCAGGACGGCGTTGTCCTCGCTCAGCCGCAGTTCCTGCACGCACCACGCCCGCAGATTTCCCGCGTTGCTCACGGCGCCACCGATTACGAAGCGCTCCGCGTCCACGCGATAGCAAAAGAGCCCGAACGGCGCGCGGACGGCTTCGCTGTTTTTCATCACGCGCAACGCGGCGCTGGTGCCGAAGTTGATCGCGGCGAGTCCCGGCCGCGTCGCGCCGGAGCCGAGATTGCTGGCCGCGCCATCGCCGATGCCGGGAAACCACGGGACGTTTTTGAGCTCGGGATATTGCGCGGCAAGCTCGGCACCGACGGGCGTCGGTTCGTCGCTCAACGGCCGCAGCATTTCTGGCGTGAGTCCAAAACGGCGCAACATCGCCGGCTCCCATGCGCGCTTGGCGGGATTGAAGAGTCCCGTGCCCGTGGCCATGCCAATCGCGCAAGCCGCCTCCCCGCAAAGCTTGATCTGGAGCCACTCCGCGGGCGACATCCAGCTTTTCACCCGGCCAAAAAGCGGTCGCTGGGTCCGACGCAGCCACGCAAGTTTTGCCGGCCAGAAAGAGGCGCGCAACATGCAGCCGGTGGAGGCATGCACCTCGCGCTCTTGCAGCGACAGGCGCAGTTTCTCCGCGTCCTCGCGGCAGCGCGAATCCGCCCAGGTAATGATGCGCGTGATCGCCTCGTTCTTCGAGTTCACACCGACAAGGCTGTGCCAGAAACAGGAGACGCCGATGCCTTCAATCTTCCGCGAGCGCAAACCTGGGTCGGCGCGAAAGGCGCGCATCGTTTGCCCCAAACAATGACGCACCGCGCCAAGCAGGACGGCGGGCTCCAGTTCCGCCGCGCCGTCGGTGGAAGTAATAAGCGGGTAAGTCTGTTGCGCCGTCGTCGGCAGGATGCGCTGCGCCTGCTCGTCAAAAAAAGCCGTGCGCGTGGAGGAAGTGCCGAGGTCGAGGGCGAGAATCATGAGGAGGGCTCCGAGCCAGGAAAACAGAGAAGCATAACCGGCGTTGAGGGAAAAGATCACTCTTGAGTTAGGACGAAGGGCGGCGGTCTTTTGCTGGAAAACAAGCGCGCGGGCAGTCAGACTCCCGCTCCCTCATCCCTCTCAAAACCATGAACCGTCTTTTCGTCCTAGGTCTCACCCTTACTTTTGTTTTGGTCGCGAGTTGTAAAAAAGGCCCCAGCGAGCGTGGCGGCGGCGGAAAGCAACTGACCGTCGCCTTTATGCCGAAGAGCAAAGGCAATGCTTATTTCGTGGCCTGCAAAAAAGGGGCGGACGAAGCGGCGAAAGAACTCGGGATCAAGCTACTTTACGAAGGTCCGACCGAGCCCGACCCGGCGAGGCAAAATGAAATCGTCGAGCAGTGGTTGCAGCGCGGGGTGGATGTGATCGTGGCCGCGTGTGAGAACAAGGAGGGCATTGCGACTGCTTTGAAAAAGGCGCGGGCGAAAGGGATCAAGGTCGTCACCTATGACGCGGACACGACGCCGGACGCGCGGGATTTTTTCTGCAACCAGGCGACGCCGCAGGGCATTGGCGAGACCTTGATGGAGGAGACGGTAAAGGCGATGGGCGGGAAGGGAGAGTACGCCATCATCACGGCGTCGCTCACGGCCTCGAACATGAATGAATGGCAGAGGCACATTAAAGCGACCAACGACGCGAAATATCCCGAGGTGAAGCTGGTGGACTTGCGGCCATGCGACGATTTGAAGGACAAGGCTTTTCAGGAAGCGACCACGCTTTTAAACAAGCATCCGGGGCTCACGGCGATCATGGCCATCTGTTCGCCGGCGGTGCCGGGCGCGGCGGAGGCGGTGAAACAGGCGGGGCGGCAAGCGAGTGTGAAGGTCGTCGGATTGGGACTGCCGAGCGAGAATCGCAACTACGTGAAGGAAGGCCTGACCCCGTCTCTCATCTTGTGGCGCGTCGCCGACCTTGGATACCTTGCCATTCAGGCAGGAGTGGCCGTGGGCAAGGGAGAGTTAAAGGCGGGTGACACTATTTTCAAAGCGGGACGGCTGGGCGAAATGAAGGTCGAAGGTAGCGACATCGTGCTTGGAAAACCCTTCGTCTTTAACAAGGACAACATCGATCAATTCGATTTCTAGTTGCTTGGGACTCCCCCAGTGGAATTTAAGATTGCCGTCACACGATTGGGGAAAATGGAATGCGCCCGGAAGACAGACCATGCGTCTCATGCTGCCCAACTACGTGCTTTTGAAAAGTGCGATTAATTCCGAAACGCACTGCCTATCGTCTTCGAGCAGCAGGGCGTGTAGCACTTGGTAATAGACTCATTTTCATCCACAGATTACGCAGATTTTCACAGATTTTAGATTACTCGGCGTAGTCCACTCTTCTAAAAAAATCTGCGTCAATCTGTGAAATCTGTGGATGCACTCCTGCTTCCTAGCCGATTTTTCAGGTAGTGATGAACGATCTCTAGCGCGGGCGCGAACTGCGCTGACCGTAGCCGCCCCGGCGCTGACCGCCGCGGTTTTCCTGCGGCTGCCAGTTGTTCGGACTTGGCCGCGGTCCGGTGGGACGTGCGTAGCGCCGCTCGCCGTCTGCCGGAGCCGCCGGGGCGGAGGCGGCGTAATCGAAACCGTCCGCTCTTTTCCGCACGATGCCTCGACCGATGAAGCGCTCCAGCGAGCGCAAGGCGCTTTGATCCTCGGATGAAACAAAGCTAATCGCGTCGCCGATCTGCTGTGCGCGACCGGTGCGGCCGATGCGATGGACGTAGTCCTCGGAGTGCATCGGAAAATCAAAATTCACGACGTGCGAAATGCCGTCCACGTCGATGCCGCGCGCGGCGATGTCGGTGGCGACAAGGACGCGGACGATGCCGGCTTTGAAATCGTTCAACGCGCGCAGACGCTGATTTTGGGAGCGGTTGGAATGCAGCGTGCCCGTCTTGATTCCGGCGCCTTCGAGTTTGCGCGCGACTTTATCCGCTCCGTGTTTGGTGCGGGTGAAAACAAGGACGCTGTCGAGTTTCGGATCCTGCAACAAATGGGCGAGCAGCGCGGGTTTGAGATGTTTGGGAATTTCGTAAACCAGTTGCGTGACCGTCTCCGCCGGGTTCGCGCGACGTCCGATTTGCACGATCTGCGGTGCGTGTTGGAACTCGTGAGTCAGTTGCTCGATCTCTTTGGAGAGCGTGGCGGAAAACATCAGCGTCTGCCGGCGCTGCGGTAGTCTTTTGATGATCTGCCGAATCGACGGGAGGAAGCCCATGTCGAGCATCCGGTCCGCTTCGTCGAGCACGAGAAATTGCAGGCCGGAAAAATCGCCGTGCCGCTGCTGCATCAGGTCGAGCAGCCGTCCCGGACAGGCGACGACGATATCGACGCCGGAGCGGAGCGCGGTGATTTGCGGTCGTTCTCCCACGCCGCCGAAAACCGTGGCCATGTTCAGCGGCAAATGTTTTCCGTACGCGCGCACATTTTCCTCGATCTGCACGACCAGTTCACGGGTCGGTGCGAGGACCAAAACGCGAGTGCGGCGCGGCTGGCCGTCGCCGATCATGCCGGAAAGTTTGGCGAGGATCGGCAGCGTGAAGGCGGCGGTCTTTCCGGTGCCGGTTTGCGCGATGCCGATCAGGTCGTGGCCGGCGAGGACCTTGGGAATGGCCTCGGCCTGGATCGGCGTCGGTTCGGTGTAACCAGCTTCCTGGATGGCTTTGAAAATGCGGTCTCCGAGACCGAGTACGCGAAAGGGCATGGGGCGCGAACTATCGTGCATTTCGGCCCGAGCGCACGCACTATTCACGGCTTTTGCAGGCTCGGGTCCAGCCGCGCGCTTGCAGTCCGCGCCGCCTTTGCATACGAAGACTTCTCCATGCACTCCGCCTACGAGCACGCGCGCGACACTTACGAAGCCATCGGCATCGGCACCGAGGACGTTCTGCAAAAGCTCGCGGCGATTCCGATCTCGCTCCATTGCTGGCAGGGCGACGACGTGGGCGGGTTTGAAAAGACGGGCGGCGGCGAAATCGGCGGCGGTCTGGCGGTCACGGGAAACCATCCCGGCAAAGCGCGCACGCCGGACGAACTGCGCCGCGACCTCGAGCAGGCACTTGCGCTCATTCCCGGAAAGCACCGGCTGAATCTCCACGCGTGTTACGGGGAGTTGGGCGGGAAAAAAGTTGAGCGCACCGACCTGACGGTCGCTCATTTTCAAGGCTGGATCGATTGGTGCCGGGCGCGCGGACTCGGGTTCGATTTCAATCCGACTTACTTCGCGCATCCGCTCGCCGCCGACGGGTTCACGCTGTCCCATCGGGATGAAAACGTGCGCCAGTTCTGGATCGCGCACGGCAGGGCCTGCCGCCGCATTGCTGCCGACGCCGCGCGGCAACTCGGGAAAACGGCCGTGACGAATTTCTGGGTTCCCGACGGGAGCAAAGACTCGCCGGCGGATCGGAAAGCGCCGCGCGAAAGACTGGCCGCGTCGCTGGACGAAATTTTTGTCGAACCGATCGAGGCCAAACTGAATCTCGACGCGGTGGAGTCGAAACTTTTCGGCATCGGCAGCGAGAGTTATGTCGTGGGGTCGCACGAGTTCTACCTCGGCTACGCGGTGCGAAACCAAAAGCTGCTTTGCCTGGACGCGGGACATTTTCATCCGACCGAATCGGTCGCGGACAAAATTTCCTCAGTGCTGCAATTCGTGCCAGCGATCCTGCTGCATGTGAGCCGGGGCGTGCGGTGGGACAGCGATCACGTCGTGCTGTTCGACGACGCCACCCGCGCCATGCTGGAGGAAGTCGTGCGCGGAAATTTTCTCGCGCGCACGTTTATCGGGCTCGATTTTTTCGACGCGAGCATTAACCGCGTCGCGGCGTGGGTCATCGGCGCGCGCAATGTGCTCAAGGCTCTGCTCGTGGCGCTGCTCGAGCCCGCGGCGAAATTGCGCGAGTGGGAAAACGCGGGCGACTTGACGGCACGGCTGGCGTGGCTGGAGGAGGTGAAAACGCTGCCATTCGGGGCGGTGTGGGACGAGCACTGCCGGCGGCAGGATGTGCCGGTGGGCGCGGCGTGGATCGAGGAAGTGCGGCGGTATGAGCATGCGGTTTTGACGGCACGCGGTTGAGCCGGTCACCGTAGGAGGAAGGGGTGCGCCGGCGTGCTGCCGTCTCTCAGCGAAAAACTGACGAACAAGCTGCGGTCGCGCCTCGGCAGTCCCTCCGCGACGCTGCCGCCGCTGAAATTGCTTACACCCGTGTGGCGGACGGGATGACACGACAAGACAGGCTCGTGGTGCCGTCGCTGGCTTGCGAATCTGTGAAGTTTGTGGACGCCTCGACATCCGCCTCGTTTCAGCTCGGCGTTACGACACGGGCTTCTCCAACAGCCAGCGAATCCCGCGCGCCGGGATGATCACCCAGTCGAGCCGGTTGTTCAGTTCGTAGCCGATTTCGTAGGCGGCCTTTTCCAGCAAGTGCCCTTGCAACAAGGCATCACGACCCTCAGCGTCCGCCGGGATGAAAGAGGCGCCGCCGGTCGTCAGGTAATATTGCTCCAGGAAAATGCGTTCCATTTGGCGCGTCCACGCATCCGCCCACGGCTCCAGAAACTGCGCATCCTCGCCGCGCAATCCTCCCTGCCACAGCGCCGCGTAGGCCGCGTAATGCAGCGACCGCAGCATCCCGGCCACGTCGCGCAACGGCGAACGCTTCATCTTGCGCTCACTCAGCGGACGCGCCGGTTCGCCCTCAAAATCCACGATCACAAAATCCCGGCCGGTGTTCAGCACCTGCCCGAGATGGTAGTCGCCGTGCGTTCGGATTTTCGTCGCGACGATTCTGCGGGAAACCACTTTTCCCTGCTGTTTGAGAATTTCGGATTCGAGGGAGGATATGTCCGCGACCTCCTGCCGATGCGCGGGCGGCAGATGCATCACCTTTCTTTGGATCAACTGCGTCATCCTCCGCGTGGTGGCGCGCATGGATTGATACAGCGACCGCTGGGAGTAGCTGGTGAAAGGCTCGGGTGAAAACGCGGAGTCGCCAGTTTCCGATGCCAGCGCAAGATGCATTTCGCCAGTTCTTTGCGCGAGCAGACGCGCCCTTTCCGGATAAACTCCCCCAATAAGTTCAGAGAGCAGCGTCGCGTCGGCGACTTGGCCGGGCTCCGGTTTCTGAGCCAGCACGCGCTCGTAAAACCGTCCCAGGGAATCCAGCGTGTAACTCCAGGCGTCGCCCTCATTCGCGACGTGCGCGACCAGCACCCCGAGCACGCATGGCTCCGCGCGCGGACGACGAAATTCCAGCGCGCCGCAAAACGCCGGGACGTTCGGAAAGTTTTTGCGACCGCTCAAGAACCGGATCAACTCCGCGTCCGGATTTTCCCCGTCCTCCAGCTTGCGGTAAAGCTTCAGGAAAAAGCGCTGGTCATAGACGATCGAGGTGTTGCTCTGCTCAGCCTTGAGCACGCGCGACGGCGGGACGGACGGCGGTGCCATCGACGTGAGGAGAAACTCGGTGGCACAACCTGCCAGCGTGCCGCGACCGGCGGGCAACTGTTCTCCGCCCGCGATCACCTTCCAAAGCGCCGCGCGAAACTCTTCGCTGAAAACCGCGTCGTGCAGCACACCGTCGCCGTCCAGCCGGCAGACCACCGCACGCGGATTTTCCTCCGTCAGCTTGCGCGCGTCCTCGCCCCGCGAGATTTGCAGCGGCACGAGATATGTGTCCGAGGACGCATCGAGATAGGAAACTTCCACCAGCAAAATGCGGGCGGCGTCCCCCGGCTCCCGCAGGGGAAAACACTCGGCGATACGGGCCTCTCGCAGCACATTCGCCTTGCCGCCAAACCAGCGGCAACCCCGCAGCCACGCCGGCAGCAAAAGATTTTCCAACCTCTCCCTCGGCGCGCCGGAAAGCAGCGCGCCCCACTCCGGCTCTGCGGCCAACAGCGGTGCCATCTCATCCGCACCAGTGGCGCTAAAATCGACCGCCGATTCCAGTGCGAGCCAGTAGTGATCATACGGCGCCAGCGTGAAAAAATACGGCGTCTGCTTGATTGATGGAAACCGGTTCCGGCTGAAAAGCTCGACCGGTGTGGCTCCGGCGTGCGCGGACAAATCCAACTCCAGCGGCTGCGCGAACCGCGAGAGATTCATCAACACCAAAATCGTCTCGCTCTCGTCGCGCCGGAGAAACGCGAGGACTTTGGAATTATCCGACGGCAGAAACTCGATCGCTCCCCGCCCAAACGCCACATGCTCCTTGCGCATCGCGATGGCTCGTCGCATCCACCACAGCAGCGAGGTCACATTTTTCTCCTGCATCTCCACGTTCAGCGCCTCGAAATGGTACTCCGGGTCGATGATCACCGGCAGATAAAGCTGTTGCGGATTCGCGCGCGAAAAGCCCGCGTTCCGGTCGGCGCTCCATTGCATCGGCGTGCGGACACCGTTGCGGTCGCCGAGGTAAAAGTTGTCGCCCATGCCGATTTCGTCGCCGTAGTAAATGATCGGCGCGCCGGGGAGCGAGAACAGCAGCATGTTGATCAACTCGATCTTCCGGCGTGAATGGCCGAGCAGCGGCGCGAGACGGCGGCGGATGCCGAGGTTGATGCGCGCGCGCGGGTCGGCGGCGTAAACGCGCCACATGTAATCCCGCTCCTCCTCCGTCACCATCTCCAGCGTCAGCTCGTCGTGATTGCGCAGAAACGTCGCCCATTGGCAGTTCTCCGGGATCGCCGGCGTCTGGTCGAGGATGTCGAGAATCGGAAACCGGTCCTCCATTTGCAGCGCCATGTAGAGGCGCGGCATCAGCGGAAAGTGAAAATTCATCTGGCACTCGTCGCCGTTGCCGAAGTAAGCCGCCGCGTCCTCCGGCCACTGGTTTGCCTCGGCCAGCAGCATCCGGTTTGGAAAATGCGCGTCGATGTGCGCGCGCAGCTTTTTTAGAAAAGCGTGCGTTTCCGGCAGGTTCTCGCAGTTGGTTCCTTCGCGCTCGTACAGATACGGCACCGCATCCAGCCGCAGCCCGTCCACGCCCATCTTCAGCCAAAAATCCAGCGCCTCGAACACCGCTGCCTGCACCGGTGGATGATCGAAATTCAAATCCGGCTGATGCGCGTAGAACCGATGCCAGAAGTACGCCTTCGCCACCGGGTCCCACGCCCAGTTCGACTGCTCGAAGTCCTTGAAAATAATCCGCGCCTCCTGATACCGCTCCGGCGTGTCGCTCCACACATAAAAATCCCGCTCCGCCGAACCCGTCGCCGCCCGGCGCGCGCGCTGGAACCACGGATGCTGGTCGGACGTGTGATTGATCACCAACTCCGTCACCACGCGCAGCCCGCGCCGGTGCGCCTCCGTCAGAAATTCCCGGAAATCATCCAGCGTCCCGTAGTTCGGATGCACCGAAAAATAATCCGCGATGTCGTAGCCATCGTCTCGCTGGGGCGACGGGTAAAAGGGCAGCAGCCACACCACCGTCACCCCCAAGTCCGCCAAATAATCGAGCTTCCCGATCAGCCCTCGAAAGTCGCCAATCCCGTCGCCATCGCTGTCGGCGAACGCCTTGACGTGCAGTTGATAGATGATCGCATTCTTA
>JANXWU010000186.1 GCA_025350985.1 Spartobacteria bacterium
CGCCGGAGATCGAAGGCGATGATCTTCACTTCGCCGACCGCTTCAAGAGCGAGGCCAAGGCCATGGCGAAGCTCTCGCATCCGAACATCGTCGCCGTGCATGACGCGGGCGAGACGGCGGACGGGCTTTTGTATTTCGTCATGGAGTTCATCGAGGGCTCGGACGTGCAGCAGCTCATCGCGAAAGATGGCAAGCTGGAGCCGCAGCGCGCGCTCACCATCATTGCCGCCGTGCTCGATGCGCTCGGCTTCGCGCACGAGGGCGGCATCATTCATCGCGACATCAAGCCCTCGAACATCATGCTTGATGCTCGCGGCCGCGTAAAGGTGGCGGACTTCGGCCTCGCCAAAACCCTCGGCTCCGAGAGCGACGGCTTCACCCGCAGCGATGTCATGCTCGGCACGGCGGATTTCATCGCACCGGAGGCGATGATCAAGGGCATCAAGCTCGACGCGCGCGCCGACATCTACGCCGTGGGCGTGATGCTGTATGTGATGCTCACGGGGAAAATTCCGCGCGGACGTTTCGAGATGCCCACCGCCGTGCTGCCGAAGATCGACTTGCGTCTCGACGCCATCGTGGACAAGGCCATGCAGACCGACCGTGACCGGCGTTTCGCGAGCGCGGCGGAGATGAAAGCCGCCGTTGAAAAAATCATCGCCGAGACGCGCACAGGCGCGATGCCGAAGCCGACCGCTCCCGCTGCGAAGCCAAAGTCTGCGCGGGTGCCGGTTGTCGTCTCTGCTGTCGCGATCATCGCCGCAGCCGCATTCTTCGTTTTCAAAAAGCCCGCATCGGTCGCGAAGCCGGACACGGCTCCTGCCGTCACTGCCGCAAAGCCTGTGACTCCGACACCAGCGCCGACTGAGAAATGGGTGGACGCTTTGCCAGAAATCCTGGCCCTGCCCGATCAGACGAACATCGAGAAGACTCCAGATGGCGTGCGGCTGAGCGGGAGTCTGTCCTTTGGGAAAACCGCGCGCGACTCTGCGGTGCGTGCCGTGGTGCGGAATGCGAAGCAAGGCGTGGCACTTGTCGTGCGTTCGGGAGGTCGCGGGGGCGGTGGATCCTACCGGCAATACTCGGCGGGCCTGTCGCAGAATCTATACACCTCGCTCACATGCTACGGAGGCGATGACGGCAAGCCTCGTCAATTGGACAAGGTTTCGCTGCCGGATTTCGATCCCGGAACGAGGCACACCTTGGAACTTCGCGCGGTCGGAGATCGCCTCACCGTCTTCATCGATGGGAAGCTGGAGATCGATCAGCGGGACTCCGCGTATGAGGAAGGCAAATTCAGCGTCTCTGGCTTCGGTGAAGTCTTCGAGAAGCTCGAATACCTCACCCTCGATCCTCCGCCGGACAAGAGTCTCGCGTCCGTCGCCAGCACGCCAGCCCCGGTATCGAAACCGACGGCAGCGCCGCAGGAAAAATGGGTGGACCGGCTCCGCGAATGGTTCACGCAACAGAACCCGTCCGTCTCCCGCCTGACGAAGCTGCCAGACGGAACCGCCCGCGCGGAAGCGACGAATGGCACTCCCATCATCAGCAAGCCCGTCCGCGACGCGGCGGTGCGCGCCGTCGCTCACGGATTCGAGTATCACATCGGGCTCGGTCTTCGCGGGGGCAAGATGGTGGATGGCCGCATGGAGGGCTACGCCGCCGCGATTGACTCGCGCGGCTATGCGGAACTCGCCTGCTTCAGGCCGGGCACGGCGGAACACGCCGTCCTCGTCCATGCCAAGCTGCCGGGCTACGATCCGAACGCGAGCCACACGCTGGAATTCCGCGCTGTGGGCGATCTGCTCACCGTCTTCGTGGATGGGAAGCTGGTGATCGAGCAGCACGACTCCACTTACACGCAGGGCACGAGCGCGTTCGTCACGGAGCCGGGCACGATCATTGAGAAGCTCGAATACCTCATCCTCGACAAATGAGCGCCGCCCCCAGCGACGGACGTTTCCCCGAGACCCGCTGGACGCTCGTGCAGCGCATCAAGTCCACCGACGGCAGCGTCGCCACCCGCGCG
>JANXWU010000320.1 GCA_025350985.1 Spartobacteria bacterium
CTGGTGGCGCTTCTCGGCACGACGGCGGACGTGAAAGAGCTTGAAGGCAGCGGCGGCTCGGAGAAATTTTCCAGCAAGGTGCAGGCGGTCTGCGACTGGTTCGGCCCCACTGATTTCACCACGATTTCCAAAAGTCCCGGAGCGGTTTCTCCGGTTTCCGAATTGATCGGCGGCGTGATTTCCGAGAACGCCGACAAGGCCAAGCGTGCGAGTCCGATGACCTACGTGAACAAGGACGCCGCGCCGATTTTAATCATGCACGGTGATCAGGATCAGCTCGTGCCAGTGGATCAGAGCGAGACCTTTGCGAAGGCGCTGAAGGAGGCGGGCGTGGATGTGACACTGCGCATCATCAAGGGCGCGGGTCACGGCGGGCCGGGATTCAACACGGAAGAAGTGCGCCGCGACGTGCTGGAGTTTTTCAACAAGCACCTCAAAGCTGCGCCGAAGCCAGATTAGAAGGCGGTTTGCAAACTGGTCTTCCGGAAGTCTCCGCGCGCTTTATTCCGCCAGTGTGACTTTTACGTCCACCGTCATCGTGCGTTCCTGCGTGCCGCGATAGTGGCCCTTGAGCGGAACGATGTCGGCGTAGTCGCGCCCGACGCCGATGGTGATGTAGTGCTCGTTCGGCTGCTGGTTGTTCGTCGGGTCCAGTCCGCGCCAGCCGAAGCCGGGGAGAAAAACTTCGCACCACGCGTGCGAAGCTTGCGAGCCGAGGAGTTGATCGGCGGGGCCATTGTAGAGATAGCCGCTGACATAACGCGCTGGGATTTTCAACGTCCGGCACATGCCAAGCATGACGTGCGCAAAATCCTGGCAGACGCCGCGCCGCAATTCGAGCACCTCGCTCATGTGCGTGTTCACGTTGGTCGAAAGCGGCACGTAGGCGAAATGAGTGTGGATGAATCGCATGATCGCGAGCGAGGCCTGCCACACGTCCGTCTGTCCCACCGTCGCATCCATCGCCAGCCGCCACACATCCGGCTCGACCGACACAAAGGGACTGCGCTGCAAATAATCGTAACACCGTTCCCACTCGATCAGGCGCGGCAACTGCACGAGCGGCGCGACTCCCTTTCCCTCATCCAAACGCTCGTCGCCGGTCGTGACGGTGGAGGTCGATTCGACGTTGAGGAAATCGTGCGGCTCGGGCACTTCAAAAAAGTGGACGACGTTGTTGTAGAAGTCGCTGTAGTGCGAGAGCCGGGTCGCGGGCAGGACGCGCAACAGAAACGAATGGCAGACCTGGCCGTCGCAGGAAGTCGGCTGGAGATGCGCTTCGTTGTAACTGCCGCTGACCGGAGTGGCGTAGTTGTAACGCGTGCGATGGAAGACGTTGAGCTTCATCGCGTCCCTTTACTGCTGCTGTTGGATTTCTTGTCCCGCCGGCTCGAAGAGATGCGCGATATAGGTCTCGAAGAGAGCTTCGCCGATTTGATTTAAGCGCTGCTGCAACAGATCGATGTAATCGTGCAGGCCACGCTCGAAAATTTCGTCGATCCCGCTGAACTGCAACTCCGCCGCCAGCCGACCGGAAAGGCGCTCGGCTTCGTTGGAAAAACGGCCGGGCTGCACGCTGGAAATCCGCCGCAGCGCTTGGTCGAGCTGCACCAGGCAGAACTCGACGGAGCGCGGAAAATCCTCGTTCAGTAAAAGCAAATGCGCGACGCGGCGCGGCCCGATGTCCGCGCCGTGAAGCTGGCGATACGCGTCCCAAGCGCTGCACGAGCGCAGCACTGCCGCCCATTCGAGCGCCTCGCGCGCGCCAAACGCTGCGTCAGGAATCCCGCGCGCCGGCAAGGTGTGATGGCGGATGTCCAAAATGCGCGAGGTCTTGTCGGCGCGTTCGAGATATTTTCCCGCCTGCATGAACAGCCAGCCTTCGGTGTGCGGAATGGTGGCATCGGCCAAACCTTGGATTTGGAGCGAGAGCGATTTGAGTTCGTAGTAAAATTCCGGCGCGCTCGACTGCCACATCTCACGCGCCCGCGCCGAATTCAGGAATAGATAAACGCGGTTGATCTCCTCCCAGAACTCAATCGTGATCTGGTCGCGGACCATTCTCGCGTTTTCGCGGGCGAGCGAGACACAAGCGACGAGCGAGCTGGGATTGTCGGCGCTGAAGGTGAGAAATTCGCAAACCGACTGGCTGTCCGCGCGCTCGTAGAGGCTTTGAAAAAGCACGCGGTCATCCGTGGCCTGCACGATCGGCAGCCAGTGCGTTTCCATGTGCTCGTCGTTCACCTGCCGGAAATCGAGCAGGAGCTGAATGTTCACATCGACCATGCGCGCGATGTTTTCCGCCCGCTCGATGTAGCGGCTCATCCAGTAGAGCGAATTGGCGACGCGGGAAAGCATGGGGAAATTTAGGAATTAGAAATTAGGATTTAGGAAGTGAGGTTTGCCGCGTCGTCTTAGTGGCTGCGAAGAAGATGGCGGTGAGTTCGTTTGCCTCTTGCATGAGAGCAGAGACTTTCGCTTTCGAGAGCATTCCGTCTTCAGCGACGATTTCAAGCCAGTGTGCGCTTTCGTCAGCTTCTTCCAAAACAACTCCGAGTTTTGCCAGAAACTCCGCCCGCGAACGGCCACGACAAGCGGAACGATAATTCGCGCCCACCGAAAGCGCGCTGCGCGTCAACTGCTGCGCGACCACCTTTCCCGGAACGTCCCGTGGCAGGGAACGCACGAGTTTCAAAACGCGCAAACCAAATGATTTCGTCCGCAGCTTTAGTTCCGTCTTATCCACTTCCCAAATCCTAATTCATACTTCCTAAATCAATTCACTCCTCCCCATAAAGCACCCAGGTATCCTTGCTGCCGCCGC
The DNA here is from genome assembly GCA_025350985.1 of Spartobacteria bacterium. Lineage (GTDB taxonomy): Bacteria > Verrucomicrobiota > Verrucomicrobiia > Chthoniobacterales > Chthoniobacteraceae > JANXWU01. The sequence goes on from JANXWU010000320.1 coordinate 2,825, forward strand.
CTTGGGAGGAGTTGACAATCAATGAGCCTTTTTTCAAAGCGACCCGCGTGAGACCACCGGGAACGATGGAAATCTTTTCGCCGTAAAGCACGAACGGACGCAGGTCGATGTGCCTCCCCTCAAAGCCGTCGCCGTCGCAAAACGTCGGATGCCGCGACAGTGAAATAACCGGCTGCGCGATGTAGTTGCGCGGGTCGGCTTCAATCAACTCGCGGAACTTTTCGATTTCCTCCTTCGTCGCCTTTGGCCCCATCAACATTCCGTAGCCGCCCGATTCGTTCGCCGCTTTCACGACGAGTTCCGGCAGATGTTCCAAAATGTATTTCCGGTCCGATTCCTCCGACGCGAGATAAGTCGGCACCTGCTCGAGGATCGGTTCCTGATCGAGGTAGAACTTAATAATCCGCGGCACGAAATGATACATCACCTTGTCGTCGGCGAGCCCGGTGCCGATGGAGTTCGCGAGGCTCACGTTGCCCGCGCGATACGCGCCGATGAGGCCCGGCACACCGAGCGCCGAGTCTTTCCGGAAAACGGTCGGGTCGAGAAAATCGTCGTCGATGCGGCGGTAGATCACATTCACCGGCTGCAATCCTTTCGTCGTCCGCATGAACACCCGCTGCTCTTTCACCACGAGATCGCGGCCTTCGACGATTTGGATGCCCATCTGCCGCGCGAGATAAGTGTGCTCGAAATACGCGCTGTTATACGCGCCCGGCGTGAGCAGCACCACCGTCGGATCGACCACGCTCTGCGGCGCGATGTAGCGCAGCATTTTCAGCAACTCCGCCGGATAATCGTCCACCGGACGCACGCCGATTTTCTCAAAAAGCCGCGGGAACGCCCGCTTCATCGCCCGCCGGTTTTCGAGGACGTAACTGACGCCGGAGGGACAGCGCCCGTTGTCCTCGAGCACCATGTAGCGTCCATCCGCGCCGCGGATCAGATCGGTGCCGCAAATGTGAATGTAGATTTCTTTCGGGACGGGAAAGTTCGCAAACTCACGCCGGAAATGGCGCGCGGATAACACGTAGAACGGAGGGATGACGTTCTCCTTCAGGATGCGCTGCTCGTGGTAAATGTCGTGCAGGAAAAGATTCAGCGCGGTGATGCGCTGCACGAGACCCGCCTCGATGTGCGCCCACTCGGCGGCGGGGATGATGCGCGGCACGAGGTCGAAAGGAAAAATCCGCTCCGTGCCCTGCGAGTCGCCGTAAACATTGAACGTGATCCCCTGGCGCAAAAACGAAAGATCGACCGCCTGTCGCTTGTGTTCAAACTCCGTCGCACTCAGCGACTCGAACTGTTCCAGAAACGCGCGATAATGCTGGCGCGCGTCGCCATCGGCAATCGCCTCGTCAAAAAATCCCTCGGTCTGGTAGCTTTCCCTCAGCACGTTGCCGGGATGAGAAGCAACGCCTTCCGCATTGGCAAGCAAGATTTACGATATGCGATGCCGTTGATCTGCCTGCCATCGGCGTTGGTCAGCGTGACGGTGTTCCCGTTGTCCGTGTGGGTAATGGTCACCTGCAAGCCGATCCCCAGCAGGTCCCGATATCTGTCATTCTGAGCGAAGGCTTGGCGGAGTCGAAGAATCTCTTGTACCCTTTTCGACGTGCCGCTGCACGGAGAAGGGCAAGAGATTCTTCGACTGCGTTCCGTTCGCTTGGGGCGAACTTCACTTCGCTCAGAATGACACGCGCTTTTTCAAACTGTGCCATTCCCAATTATTTCAAGAAATCATTTAGGCCCTGCCCCTGACACGCTCGCAAGAGGCAACGACTCATTGGTTTTTCATCGAAAACGGCGTGCTTTGCCTTTTTAACGAGGTGGAAAAATATCAGGGCGGGTCATCCGCCGTTCTCTGCTGATGATCTCAGTGTCTCTGCGACTCGCTTTGAACGCAAAGCAAGTCGTGAAAAGCTTTCGGTTAAGCAACCTTAAACCTTTGCTGGTTGTGATTTTCCCCCTGCAAGCCGCTTATAAACAAAAGCGGGTCGCTTGAAGAGAAAAGGGAGTCGGGGAATCTCTTTGTTGATTAACGTTGAATCTTTGTTGGTTGTCTTTTTTCCTCTGCAAGTCGCTTTACGGGAAAAGCGAGTCGGCAAAACTCTTGGTTATTCAACATTGAACCTATGTTGGTTGTCTTTTTTTCTCGGCGAGTCGCTTTTTTCCTGCGGCGGGCCGGGGCTGGCATGGGATGAGCTAAACCGTCTGCTCCTGCGCCAGGGTGAAATCACTCACTCCCGCAGAGTTAACCAAACTATACAATAAAAGACCTAAGACTATGAACACTAGTATCGATGGATTCTATGCGCGGGTGGCGCTGGGATTCGCACGCAAGACGGACACCAATCTCATCGCGTTCACACGCAATGTAGTAGCGCTTTTAACCGGGAACGAGACCTATCCCAGCCCGATGCCGACGCTGGCGATCCTGGTCGGTTCGGTGAATACCTTTGAGACGGCGGTGCATGAGGCGCTCAATGGCGGCAAGCTGCTCATCGCGGCGCGCAATGCGGCGCGGCTGGAGTTGCTGGCGCTGTTACGCCAGTTAGCCGCTTATGTGCAGGCGAACTGCGGGGCCGAACTGCTGGCGCTGCTCACTTCCGGCTTTGAAGCGGTGCGCGCACCTTCGCCGGTGGGACTACTGCCCGCGCCGGGGAATTTGCGCCTGAGCTTCACCGGTCTGAGCGGGGAGTTGTTGTTGCGTTTCGATCGCGTGATCAATGCCTATAACTACTCGATCCAAACGTCGAATAGCCCGGATGGCCCGTGGGAGGATCAAGACCTCTCCACCTCCGTGCGCGTGACGGTCGGTGGTTTGACGCCGGGCGAGGTCTATTGGATGCGGGCGTGTGCCAACGGTTCTGCGGGCGCGAGTGAATGGGGCGGGCCGGCCAGTTCCATGGCGGTCTAACTCTTTAACTCTTAAGGTTAGCGAAAGGCGCGCTGAAAGACATTCGGCGCGCCTTTCTTATTTTGCATGCGGGTTCCGGGGGTTTTCGCTGCGCTCGACCCCCGGCTAAATTCCCTGACGCCTCCGGCGTCAAAAGTGCATGACACGCTCTAAATGAACCGGGACGCGCATGGTTTCCCCATCTTTGAAAAACTGTGTTCATCGGTGGCTGAAATGAATGGGCCCATGCTTTAAGAGCAGGGGAGACCGCTGAGGCGACTTGGTAATGGCTCAGTTAGAATAAGGCGCGTTGTCATTCTGAGCGCAGTGGAGCTCGCCTTAGCGACGCAACGGAGTCGAAGAATCTCTTAAAGGGCGTCTAAAAAGTGGGCGGGCGCGTGTTGAAAGCGCTGCGGGGACGCAGCGCACTCCAAAGCGATGCGCGCGGAAAGAGGTGCGGCAGCTTTGTTTGCAGCGCAGCCGCTTTGGAGTGCGGCGCGTCCTCGCGCCGCTTTCCTCACGCAGCACGACTTTTTAGACGCCCTCTTAGAGCATGTTGAAAAAGTCTCCCACGGAGCGATGGACGCGCGGCTTTGGGGGAATCTGGAAGCCATGAACCCAGGAAGACAGGAATTTTCAGACGCTCTTTTCCTGGCTTCCTGGTTTCCAGATCCAACTTTTTCAAGAGGCTCTTACTAATCCCTATGCCGCGATACTTGGAGAGCGGTTCATGAGATTCTTCGACTCCGCTGCGTTTCGCTCAGAATGACAGCGCGGTTTTTCAAACTGAGCCACTACCGGCCACTTGGTCGGGTTGTTACCAGCTTACCCTTCGCTCTCGGGCAGCACCTTCTTCACCAGCCGCGCCACGCCTTCCTGCGCAAACTCGCTCGCCGGGTAAATCTTCTGCGCCTTCAAATACCACGCGAGACTGGAGCCGACTTGCTCGCGCTGCTC
>JANXWU010000325.1 GCA_025350985.1 Spartobacteria bacterium
CCTGCTCGCCGTCCACGCTGCCCTTCGGCATGTCCGCGTTGGCCTGACTCAAAAATGTCCGCACGTCCTCGAGGCTCAAACCGGTCGAGGCGAGTGCCGCGGGGTTGACTTGGACGCGCACCGAAGATTTTGCCGCGCCGCTGATTAACACTTGGCTCACGCCTTCGACCTGACTCAGCCGTTGCCCAATAATTTCGTCGGCATACTCGAAAACTTCCGTCGGCACCCGCGTGTCGGAAGTCATCGCTAGCACCATGATCGGCGCATCGGCGGGATTGACTTTTCGATACGTCGGCGGATTCGGCAAATTGATCGGCAACTCACTCGACGCCGCGTTGATCGCCGCCTGCACGTCATGGGCGGCAGCCACGACTTTGCGGCTGAGATCGAACTGCACCGTGATCGAAGTGCCGCCGTTCGTGCTGACGGAGGTGATTTCCGACACGCCGGAAATCTGGCTGAGTCTGCGTTCGAGCGGCGCGGCGAGCGACGAGGCAACCGTTTCGGGATCTGCGCCGGGCAAGTTTGCATTCACCGAGACCATCGGAAAATCGACGCGCGGAACCGGCGCGACCGGCAGCAGGTGATACGCGACGATCCCGAGCAAAAATAAACCCGCCGCCAAAAGAGTCGTCCCCACCGGGCGGCAGATGAATGGTTCGGAGACGTTCATGGCCCGACTTGAAATGTCCTTGCCTCGATTCTATGTAGATTCCGCATGAATTCTATTTACTCCGTTTCGGAAGCCCAATCCAACCTGCCGCGGTTGCTGAGGGATGCTGCCTCCGAAGGTTCGATCGCGATCACTCGTCATGCGAAAACGGTGGCCTATGTGATTTCGGCTGACCGGATGGAAGCGATTTTGGAGACGATGGAGATACTCGGAAACCCCGAAGCCATGCAGGCGATTCGAGATTCCGAGGAGGGCCGAACAAAATTTCTGCCACTCTCGGCCTTGGATGATGAAGGTTGAGGTTGCACCGCAGGTTGTTCGCTTCATCGCGAATCAGGCACCGGAGCCGAGACGAGCGCTCAAGTTGGCGCTTGGAAAGTTGGGTTCCGAACGGGGAGAGATCAAACCACTCGAAGGACAGTTGGAGGGATACTTTCGCCTCCGCATCCGCGGATTTCGAATCATCTTCCACTACACAAAAGCCGCGAAAGTCCGGCGGGTTATTCGATGCGTTTTCATTGAGCGGCGAAGTATTATTTACGCGGTGTTTGCCGCGGCGTTGAAAGAGCAACTGCTCTCCCATCGCGACGAGTGACCGGAAGCTGGTCATGGTTCAGAGGTCGCGAGTTCGCGTCCCGGCACGTCGTCGTTCGTGCCGGGTAGTGCCGACGCGGAGCGCTTTTCGCGCACCCATTTTCCGAGTCGGTCGAGGTAAAGGTAAATCACCGGCGTCGTGTAGAGCGTGAGGAATTGCGAGAGCAAAAGTCCGCCGACGATCGCGATGCCCATCGGCTTGCGCAGCTCGGAACCGGTGCCGTTTCCGAGCGCGAGCGGGAGAGCGCCGAGCAGCGCGGCGAAGGTCGTCATCATAATCGGGCGGAACCGCAGCAGGCACGCTTGGTAGATCGATTTCTCCGGCGGCAAGCCCTCGTTGCGCTCCGCGTCGAGCGCGAAGTCGATCATCATAATCGCGTTTTTTTTCACGATGCCGATGAGCAGGATGATGCCGATGAGCGCGATGAGCGACAGGTCCTCGCGGCACACGATGAGCGCGAGCAGCGCGCCGACGCCCGCGCTCGGGAGCGAAGACAAAATCGTGATCGGATGGATGTAACTTTCGTAGAGCACGCCGAGGACGATGTAGATGACGACGATGGCCGCGAGCAGCAGGAACGGTTCGCTTTTCAGCGACGAGCGAAACTCCGCGGCGCTGCCGGAAAACGTCGTCTCGATCGTGTCGGGTAAACCGATTTGTTGCTGCGCTTTTTGAATCGCGGGAACGGCGTGGCCGAGCGAACTACGCGGGCTGAGATTGAACGAAAGCGTCACCGCCGGGAACTGTCCTTGATGATTGATCGCGAGTGGTGCGGTCACTGTTTTCAACTTCGCAAACGCGCTCAGCGGCACCATCTGGCCGGTCGAGGATTTCACGTAAATTTTCCGCATCGACTCGGGCGTGAGTTGGAAGCTCGGCTGTGCTTCGAGGATCACGCGATACTGGTTGAGCTGCGTGAAAATGATCGACACTTGCCGCTGCCCGAACGCGTCGTAAAGCGTGTCGTCAATCGCCTGTGGCAGGACGTTGTAACGCGACGCCTGCTCGCGGTCGATGTCCACGCTGAGCTGCAAGCCGCCCGACTGCTGATCGGTCGCCACGTCCGCGAGTTCGGGCAGCGAGCGCAGTTTCGCCAAGAGCTTCGGCGCCCACTCGGCCAGCTCCGTTTCGTCGGCGTCTTGCAGCGTGTATTGAAATTGCGTGCGGCTCACGCGGCTGTCGATTTGCACGTCCTGCACCGCTTGCATGAAGAGCGAAATGCCCTCGACGTTTTTCGTATGGTCGCGCAATCGGTCGATGATTTGGGCCGCGCTCGCGCTGCGTTCGTCACGCGATTTTAGTGCGATGAAAAGCCGGCCCGTGTTCACGGTCGCGTTGATCGTTCCGCCGCCGATCATCGACGAAACGCTGACCACATCGGGATCGCGCTGCACGATTTCCGCGACCTCGCGCTGGCGTGCGAGCATCGCCTTGAACGAAATCGATTGCGCCGAATCGGTGACGCCGACAATCAGCCCGGTGTCCTGCTGTGGCAGCAATCCTTTCGGCACGATGAGGTAGAGCCAGATCGTGGCGACGAGCGTCGCGACCGCGACCATCAGCGTGAAAAACTGGTGACGCAAAACCCACTTCAACCCGCTCTCGTACGCATCGAGCATCCACTGAAAACCGCGTTCGGTGGTTTGAAAAAATCGTCCTTCCTTTTCCTTGCCTTCGGGCTTTAACAAACGCGCACACATCATCGGTGTGAGCGTCAGTGAAACGACCGCCGAGACGACGACCGCGATGCTCATCGTGATCGCGAATTCACGAAACAATCGACCGACAATACCGGTCATGAACAGCAGCGGAATAAACACCGCGATCAACGACACACTCAGCGAGATGACGGTAAAGCCGATCTGCTTCGCGCCCTTGAGCGCAGCCTGCATCGGCGGCTCGCCCATCTCGATAAAACGCACGATATTTTCGATCATCACAATCGCGTCATCGACGACGAAGCCGGTCGAAATTGTCAGCGCCATCAGCGAGAGATTGTCGAGCGTGAAGCCGATCAATTTCATCACGCCGAACGTGCCGATGATCGCGAGCGGCAGCGCGACGCTGGGGATCACCGTGGCCCAGAATTTTCGCAGGAAAACGAAGATGACCATGACGACGAGGACGACGGTCAGGACGAGCGTGAACTGCACGTCGTGGATCGACGCGCGAATGGTCGCGGTGCGGTCGGTGAGAATTTCCACTCGCACCGACGGCGGCAGCGACTGGCGCAGTTTCGGCAGCAGCGCTTTCACGCGGTCGGCGGTTTCGATGATGTTCGCGCCCGGCTGCCGCTGGATGTCTAGGATGACTGCGGGCTTGCCGCCCACCCACGCGGCGAGCCGGACATTTTCGACGTTGTCCACGACCTCGCCGAGATCGCCAAGGCGCACCGGCGCGCCATTGCGATAAGCGACGACGACATCGCGATATTCTTTCGCGGAAAAAATCTGATCGTTCGCGCCGATCGCATAGGATTGGCGCGCACCGTCAAAGCTGCCTTTCGGCTGGTTGACGTTGTTCTGCGCGAGCGCGGTGCGGATGTCTTCGAGCCCGAGTCCGAGCGAGGCGATGGCCGAAGGATTGATACGCACACGTACTGCCGGCTTTTGGTTTCCCTCGATCGTGACCAGGCCGACGCCGGTGACTTCGCTGAGCTTCTGCGCGAGCACGGTGTCGGTGAGGTCGTTGACTTTTTCCAACGGCAGCGAATCGGACGTGAGCGAGAGCGTGAGGATCGGCGTATCGGCGGGATTGACCTTGGAATAGACGGGTGGGCTTGGCATGTCGCGCGGCAGCACGCCGCCCGCCGCGTTCATCGCCGCCTGCACGTCCTGCGCCGCCGCGTCGATGTCGCGGTCGAGATTGAATTGCAGAGTGATCTGCGTGTTTCCGAACGAGCTGACGGAGTTCATCATCGTCAGCCCGCTGATCTGGCCGAACTGCCGTTCGAGCGGCGTCGTCACTGACGAGGCCATCACGTCCGGACTCGCGCCGGGAAATTGCGCGGTCACTTGGATCGTCGGAAAATCCACGGG
>JANXWU010000370.1 GCA_025350985.1 Spartobacteria bacterium
CCACCGCCCGCACCCCCGGCAGCGTTGCCGACCCCACCGACCATCTCGCGCGAATCGCACGAATCGACTCTGGACGCCCTCCGACGCGCGGCGCAGGCGGCGAGCCAGCCCTCCTCCCGCACCTTTCCTCGCGAGACATACGATGCCCCGCCGTCCTCCGCGCCCTCTTACGAAAATCAGCGCCGTCCGCAGCCACCGGATCGATCACAGCAGCCCGAGCGTCCGCAGTATCCGCGCGAGCGCGAGGAGCAGCCACCCGCGGAGCCGGTTTTCGGCGAAGGCATCATCGAGGTTTCCGGCAAGGGCTTCGGCTTTTTGCGCGACGCCAAACGCAGCTTTGCGCAGAGCCCGCTGGACATTTTTGTGCCGCCGGAAATTTGCCGCCGCTACCAGCTCCGCGACGGGATGTTTTTGCGGGGCGAAATCCGGCGCGGCGGACGCGGTCCGCAACTCTACAAACTCGTCACGATCAATGACGAAGACCCCGACAAATACCAGAACATCGCACCTTTCGAGGAACTCACGACGATCAACCCGAACGAGCGCTTCGTGCTCGAAACGGTGCCCGACCGTTACACGACCCGCGTGATCGATTTGATGACGCCCATCGGGAAAGGTCAGCGCGGTCTGCTCGTCGCACCGCCGCGCACCGGCAAGACGACCCTGCTGCATCACATCGCTGACGCGGTCACGATCAACCATCCCGAAACGAAACTCATCCTGCTCCTCGTCGATGAGCGGCCGGAGGAAGTGACAGAGTTCAAGCGCAACTGCCCGAAAGCCGAACTGTGGGCCAGCTCGAACGACATGGACATCAAGAGCCATACGCGCATCGCCATCCTCGCCATCGAGCGGGCGAAACGGCTCGTCGAAGCCGGGCACGACGTGTTCGTGCTCATGGATTCGATCACGCGTTGCGCGCGCGCTTTTAACAACTCGATGGGCGGGGGCGGACGCACCATGTCCGGTGGTGTCGATGCCCGCGCGATGGAAGCGCCGCGCCGGATTTTTTCCGCCGCACGGAACACCGAGGAAGCCGGCTCGCTGACCATCGTCGCGACTGCGCTCATCGAAACCGGGAGCCGTATGGACGACCTGATTTTTCAGGAGTTCAAAGGCACCGGCAACATGGAACTCGTGCTCGGACGCATGATCGCCGACCAGCGAACCTATCCGGCCGTGGACATCGCCCTTTCCGGCACGCGCCGGGAGGAACTGCTGCTGCCCGCCGAAGCGCTGCACAAGATCAATGTCATCCGCCGCGGACTAGCCGGCCACAAGCCCATCGAAGCCATCGAGCGCCTGCTTTCGTTCCTGAAAAAATTCCCCACGAACAAACAGATGCTCAAGGAAATTCCGGGCTAGGAAAGTTCACGGCGCACTTTTTTCCAAAACGCAGCGCACGGTGATGCCGCCCTCCGCCCCGGCTTGAATCGTGAGTGCAGCGCCGATGGCGCAAGCGCGGGCGCGCATGAGATCGAAGCCTCGGACGCCGTGGCTCGGAGTTGAGACAAGCCCGGAACCGTCGTCCGTCACTGCCATCGCCAGCCGTCCGTCCCGGTGCGTGAGCGAAATGGTGAGGCTGGTCGCTTGGGCGTGCGCGACGGCATTCGCCACCGCCTCCTCGGCGATGCGAAAAAGCGCGAGCGCCGTCGCGGCATCAGTCGCGGGAAGCGATTCGTCTGGATGAAAAGCGCACGGCAGATGCCGCGCCGCTTGTTTCGCCAAATCCTCCAACGCCGCTGCCAGACCGCCATCGCGCGACTGCAACGGCTGGAGTTTTCGTCGCAGCCCGTGCGTTTCCTCCGTGGCATAGCGCACGGTTTCACCGAGTTTTTCCAATTGCGCCAAGTCCACCGGTTTCCCCCCTTGCGCGCGCCGGATCAGCACTTGGACGAGAAAGGTGAGGCCACCCAGGCTTTGGCAGAGCGTGTTGTGTAATTCCTCATTGACCCGGCGCAGTTCGCGTTCCGACGCTTGCACTGCCGCGGTTTGTGCTCTGAGGGAAAGTTTCACGCCGCGCGGGACAACGCCGCCGCGGCTTCGGCGAGGGTTTTTTCCAACTCGCCGGGTTCAAAAGGTTTCACGAGATGATGCCGGTAGCCCGCCGCCTTGCTCCGCTCCCGGTCCGCGTTGGCCCCGAAACCGCTCATCGCCACCGCAAAAATCGAGTGAGGCAGTTGCGCCCGGCGCAGCAACTCCCACCCGTCGCCATCGGGCAGGCCGATGTCCGAGAGGAGCACGTCGAACTCCGCGCCCGGCAGAGCCGCGAGCGCCTCCTTCATGCTCCGCGCCGAGAAAATCGTGTGGCCAATTTCCTCCAGAAACAGCGTCAAAGAACAGAGCGTGTCAGCGTGGTTTTCCACGATGAAAATGCGCAACGGACGCGCTTCTGGTCGGGGCGGATTTCTCATTGCTGCCCCGGAATCGGCTGTCCCCACCCTGCCTGTCGTCCCGTCCCACCAAAATCTCCAGCCTCGACGTTGGAGATTTTTGCGAGCGCGTGTTGAAAGCGCAGCGGGGACGCAGCGCACTCCAAAGCGTTGTGCGCAAAGGGGCGCGACAACTTGGTTTCGCGGCGCAGCCGCTTTGGAGTGCGGCGCGTCCTCGCGCCGCTTTCCACACGCATTAAGACTTTTTAGACGCCCTCTTGGAGATTTTTGCGAGCGCGTTTTTTTGACGATCCGGCCTGAAACAGTTGAGGACCAATCATGCCCAACCACGATCCCATTGCCATTGCCTTGGCCGAAGACCTCGGCGCGGGCGACGTGACCTGCGCGTTTTTCGTGCCGGAAAATCAGACTGGCCG
>JANXWU010000382.1 GCA_025350985.1 Spartobacteria bacterium
GCATGGCGAAGTCATCAAGGATCAGGAGGTCCGGGGTGAGGTAGCGACGCAAGCGCGCTTGCCCGCTCCCATCGGCGCGGCCCCCAGCGAGGTCGGCCAGCAAGGCGTTCGTCTTGGTGAACCACACTTTCTGATAGCGGCGGCAGGCCTGGATGCCCAGCGCTTGGGCCACGAAGCTCTTGCCCACGCCGGTGGGGCCACAGAAGAGGACGGCTCCATGGTCGGTGACGAAACGGCCGGCGGCCAACTCCCAAATGCGCGCCTTGGGAATCTGGGGATTGTAGGCGAAATCGAAGTCCCGGAGGTCACACTGGTCCTCGAAGCGGGCGGCGTGGATCCGACGGGCGACCCGTTCGCTTTCACGGCGGGTCAATTCATCGTCGAGGAGGAGGGCCAGGAACTCCAGGGGGTCCAGCCCCACGGCACGCGCCTCCTCCGCACGGGCACTCAGGGCTCCCTGCAACCCGGAGAGTTTGAGTTGGCGGAGGCGCGGGTGCAACGACTCCAGGGTAATCATCGCCCGGCCTCCTCACCAAAGGCCCCCGGTCCGCGGAGAAAGGCGCCCGTCACCGCGGCGAGCGGGGTCGGTTCCGGCTCTTGCTGATCCAGGTCCCGTTCCAAGATGGCGCGCACGGTGCGAAACCGGCCATCCTCGGCGGCCAGGGCCCGCCCACAGGCCCGCTCCACGCGGGCGCCCAGATAGCGGTCGGCCAGGCGGAGCACGGCTTGCGCTTCCCGCAACCGGGTCAGGGTCGGCTCCGCCAAGAGCTGCTCGACCAGTTGCCCAGCGGCTGGGCCGAGGGTCTGGGCCTCCCGCCGACAAGCCAAGGGGTTCAGCGTCAAGAAGATCCGGCCCGCCGTGGGATAATGCTCGGTTCGGGTCACCCGGCCCCGCTCCCGGCGCGGATGGCTGGTGACCAGGGTGGCGCCGTCGTAGATTTCCACGACCCGTTCGCCCAGCCGCACCTCCAGGGTCTGGCGGATATGGGCGTACGGCACGGAATACCAAGCGCCGCCCGCCCGCAGATGGCAGTCCGCCTGTACCACCCCACTGGTCCAAATGACCGCCTCCCAGGGTCGGGCCGGGAGCGGCTGGAGCAGCCCCTGCTCGCGGGCCCGAAAGCTGACCAGCGGGCGCTCGCCCGTCGTCCCATGGATGCGCTCCCCGGCTACCTCGGTGCACCAGAGCCGCGCCGCCACCCGCCAGGCCGCCAGATCGTCCAGATCCCGCCCCCGAAAGAAACTCTCCCGGGCATACTGCACCCCGCGCTCAACCCGTGGCTTGTCCGTCGGCTGGGCCACCCGCGCCGGGTCCACCAGAAAGCCATAATGGCGCGCCAACTCCCCATAGGCTCGATTGCTCCGCGGATCATAGCGGTCGGCGTGGCTGATTCCCGCGCTCAAGTTGTCGAGCACCACCCGCTTGGGGACGCCCCCGAAATAGGTGAACGCCGCTACGTGCCCGGCCAGCCACGCCTGCCCATCCTCGGCCAACACCGGATAGAGAAACTGATGCCGACTGTGCGAGAGCGTCATCAGGAAGGCATAGAGCCGTCGACGCCGCGCCGCCTGTCGGTCTTCCCACAGCCCGGCATAAAAGAAATCCACCTGCGCTTCCAGTCCCGGCCTGGGGTCGCACAGGCGCACCGTGGCCCGCGGCCGCCGCGCCAACCGTCCCGGCCAGTGCGCCGCCACGTACCGATAAAACGTCCCCCAACTGGCGGCCAGGCCCTGCTCATCGCGCAAGCGCTGGTAGAGGACCGTTACCTGCACGGTGCCGACCCATTCCTCCAGATAGGTGTGATAGTCCGCAAGACTGGCGCTCACCACGCCGGGCGTGCGCTGTTGCGCCACCTGGCCAATCGCCTGGACCGTCAGTTCCGCCCACCCCGCCTCGCCTCGCTGTTCCCCACCCCGCCGCAGCCCTAGCCGCTCCGCTGCCCGCACATACTTGCGCACGGTCGGCCGCGTATACCCCAGCCGCCTCGCAATCCCACTCACCGGCTCGCCCGCGTCCCAGCCCACCAGAATTTCTTTCACATCCGCCACGGTCATCCTCCGTCGTGCCATCGACCACCTCCTGCTCCGCAGGATGGCCGATGACCCGTCTCTTGTGGACCGCAGCCGGCTAATTCCCCTGATCAAACTGGATAGTTGACCTGATCACGC
>JANXWU010000410.1 GCA_025350985.1 Spartobacteria bacterium
GCATAACCGAGATGCGCATCCGCCACGGCCAGCACGCGGGCATCGGCGAGCCACACCGCGCGCCGCGCGTCGAGCACGACTCCGGGTGAAATTTCAAGCCGGCTGCGGTTCATGCTCAATCTCGCTCCACCACTTGTGATAAAGGCGCTCCATCGTTTCGTACGGATCCTCGACCAGCAGCGCCTCTTTGATCTTCGTCGCGTACATTGCAAACGAAAGCGGCGGCACGCGATCGACCCGCCGCAGCCGCACCGGCTTTCCGGCCAGTTTTTCCAGAAACAGAAGCGCGCCTTCCTCATCCAAAAATGTCCGCATCGTGTCCCGCCGCGCCTCGCGCATCAGGACGTGCTCCGGCTCGTGCTGCTGCAGCACGTTGAAAATAATCTCCGACGACCACGCGAGTTTTCGCACCGATTTGCGCTGGTCGAAATAGTTCCGGTAAACCATCAGCCCCGTCTGCGCGGCGTTGCGAAAGTGGTACTTCAACATCTCCGACTGCGCGAGCGACGCGCGCAATTCGCTGTCGAAATTCCACGGACTCAGCAGGGGTCGCAGCTCGGCTTCGGCGAAGCGCTGCTGCTGGGAAACCGTGAGCACGAATCCGTAGTCGTGCGGCGTGGCGATGGCGTTGCCGCCGCGCAGTTTGCTCAGGCGGGACGTGAGAACGCGCGCCAGTGCATCGTTCGCCGCGCGCCCGATCAGCGAGTGGAAGAAATAATGAACCGCGCGCTCGTTTTCATCCGCCAGTTCCTCCACCAGCAAAAAATCCTCGGTGGGAATTTCCGAAAGCTGATGCTGGGCCGCGTGCATTTTGCAAATGATCTCCGCGTTGGCGCGACCGCAGTCGAGCCGCGTGGCAATCCAGTCCGGGATGGATGGCGTCGCACCGGCTTGTTCCGGCTCGACAAACTTCGCCCGCAGCTCGCCCCGAAACGCCACGATCTCCTGCGCGACGCGATTGGAGAGAGGCATCTTCGCAGCATTCCAGCGCGGCACCGTCGGCAGCACGCCGTCCGCGCGCGCCACCCACGCCTCCATCGTCCGCACCTTTTCCAATCGCACCGGACGCCCGCCGATCATGAAAACATCCCCGACTTTGATCTGGCGGATGAACATTTCCTCGACCGAACCCAGCGTCCGGGTTTTCAGCCGGACTTGCACTACGCCGACATTCGGGATCACGCCGATGTTTTGCAAAAACTCGCGGCGGATGCGGCCTTCGCGCGTCCGGAATTTCTCCTCGTCGAGTTCGATTTTGCCAAAGGTTTCGGTGTACTGCTGCCGGAGCGATTTGCCGCCGCCAGCCAGATACTCCAGCACGTCATTGAACTCGCCTTCGTCCAGCTCATGAAAGGGATATGCACTCCGAACCAGCTCCAGTGCTTGCTTCCGAGGCCATGCCCGCGTGCAGCCCATGCTCACCAAATGCTGCGCCAGCACGTCGAGCGGCGCCTGCGGGATGCGCACTTCGTCGAGGTGTCGCGCGCGCGCCAGCAGCACCGTCGCCGACGCTTCGACAAGGTCGCTCACGTTCGTCGCCATCAGCACGCCGCGGCTGACCGTGTGAATGTTGTGCCCCGCGCGACCGGCGCGCTGCAATGCCTTGCTCACGCCTTTCGGCGTCGAAAGCATTACCACGAGATCAACGGAGCCAATGTCGATGCCAAGCTCCAGGCTCGTCGAGCAGACGACCGCGCGCAGTTCGCCGCGTTTGAGCCGGTCTTCCACCTGCCGCCGCACATCGCGATCCAGCGACGCGTGATGGCATTCGATCTGATCCGCGAGTTCGGGAAAAGACTCGCGCAGCCAATACGTCGTCGCCTCCGCCCCCGAGCGGATGTTGGAAAAAATGAGCGTCGTCCGGTTTTTTTTAATCAAGCCGCCGAGTTCGCGGATGAGCCGCTGCCCCGTGTAACCGGCTTCCGGATAAGGATTCTTTCGCAGTGGCGTGTAAACCTTCAGCTCGATTTTTTTCGACGTCGCGACATCGACGATTTCGCAGCGCCCGTGCGTGCCGGCGAGAAACCGCGCGACTTCCGGCAGCGGCGCGATCGTTGCCGAAAGGCCGATTCGTTGCATCGGACTGCGGACCACGTCCTTGCCCTGAATCCGCAACCGGTCCAGCCGCTCCACGCTCAGGCTCAAATGCGCGCCGCGCTTGTTATCGGCCAGCGCGTGAATTTCATCGACGATCAGCCAGCGCACTTCGGCGAGATGATCCAGCCAGCGCTCCTGACTCAGCAGCACGCACAGACTTTCCGGCGTCGTCAGCAGAATGTGCGGGCGTTTGAAAAGCTGCCGCTGCCGGTGATACGCGCTCGTATCCCCGCTGCGCAGTCCCACGCGAATGGGCGACTTTTTCTCGCCGTAAATCTCCCGCAGCGGCTCGTTAAGATTTTTTTCGAGATCATAACTGAGTGCCCGCAACGGCGAGACATACACGCAATGAATCGCGTCGCGCAGTTGGCCCGAGGCGTGTTCGCGCGCCAGCGCGTCGAGCACGGAAAGAAAAGCCGCAAAGGTTTTCCCTGTTCCCGTCGGCGACGCGATGAGGACATTTTCGCCGCGTTCGATGATCGGCCATGCCGCCCGCTGCGCCGGCGTAGGCTCGCCATATTTCGCCCGAAACCAATCGTGAATGAGCGAAGTCGCGGGCGCGTCGGACATGAGCCATCAGCATACGGTCAAAGGGTTATTTTGCCAGTGAAGCGCGCACTGTGGAGCGTGGACAACGGTTGAATTTTCTCCCATCCGATATAGTGTTCAGATGAACATATGTCGCTCCATTCTCTGTTCATTGATTTTAATTCCTATTTTGCCTCCGTCGAGCAGCAGACTCGTCCCGAACTGCGCGGCCAGCCGGTCGCCGTCGTGCCGGTGATGGCCGAAACGACCTGCTGCATCGCGGTCAGCCAGGAGGCCAAACAACGCGGCGTGCATGGAGGGATGCGCGTGGCGGTCGCCCGGCGCGCCTGTGCCGGCTTGAAAGTTATCGAAGCGCGTCCACCCCTTTACGTGGCGTTTCACAAAAAGTTAAAGGAAATCATCGACGCCTGCGTGCCGGTGGAAAAAGTGGATTCCATCGACGAGATGCGTTGCGTGCTCACGCGGAAATGGCAGCAGCGCGAACACGCCATCGCACTCGCCCGGCAGATCAAAAAGGCCATCGCGGAAAAAGCCGGAGAACATTTGCGCTGCTCGATCGGCATCGCGCCGAACTGGTTTCTGGCGAAGGCTGGTTCGGACATGCAAAAGCCGGATGGCTTGGTGGTGATCGAGAAACACGAGCTGCCGCAGCGTCTTTTTTCACTCGAACTGCAAGACCTGTGCGGCATCGGGCGGCGCATGGAAAAACGGCTGAGACATGCGGGCATCAACACGGTCGAGCAATTCTGCGCCGCGCCGCGCGGGCAGTTGCGAAAAATCTGGGGCGGCGTCGAGGGCGAGCGAATGTTCGATGCGCTGCGCGGAGAAACTCTCTGGCGGCCGCCGACGCAGCGCTGCATGGTCGGTCATTCGCATGTGCTGGCACCCGCGCAGCGCGACGAGAAAATCGCGCACGCCGTGCTGCATCGTCTATTGCAAAAAGCCGCGCTGCGCCTGCGCGGCATGGGACATTTCGCACGCGGTTTACAGATGTTCGTGGAGCATTCCAGCGTGGGCGGTTTTAGCGCCGAGACGACTTTTCTTGAAACGCAGGACACGCTCGAACTGTCGCACGCGCTTAGTCAACTCTGGGAGCGCCGCCCACCACGCTCGGAGCCGTTGCTCATGGTCGGCGTCGCGCTATTCGATTTGGTGGACGAGAAAAACTACACGCCCTCACTTTTCACCCGGAATCGTGGAAGCAAACATCGCCAGCTCACCGCGGCGATGGATCAAATCAACCGGCGTCTGGGAAAAAATGCGGCCTATTTCGCCGCCTCCCACTTGGCCGCCGATTCCGCGCCGATGCGCATTGCGTTTAACTTTGTGCCCGAGCAGGAGTTTGGAAGTGGATCGAGTGAAGCGCGGGCACCGGAGCGCGTGGCACCGTATTCAGTGTCGCAATCGTGGGACCAGTGATAGAACCGATGCCGAGTTACGCAGGTTGAAAAGCTCCTACCCACCATGAAAATGGCCCGTTATCTCGATCGCGAAAACAAAGTTTGCTTCGGCGCGCTCACGGAAAGTGGCGCCGTGCATCCGATCATCGGTGACATTTTTGGCGAATGCCGGTCGAGTGCCGAAGTCGTCGCGCCGTGCAAACTTCTCGCGCCCGTGCCCGTTTCGCCGCCGGCGATTTTTTGCATCGGACTCAATTACCGCCGGCACGCCGCCGAGACGAACGCGAAGATTCCGCAATATCCGGTCGTTTTTATGAAAGGGCCGAACGCGGTGCAAAACCCGAACGATCCGATTTTGCTTCCACGCCATCTGCGCAGCGAGACGGTCGATTATGAGTGCGAGCTCGCGATTGTCATCGGGCGTACCTGCAAAAATGTGTCGCGCGGAGAGGCGCTGAAACACGTCCTCGGC
>JANXWU010000412.1 GCA_025350985.1 Spartobacteria bacterium
CTCGCTGCGCCGATTTTTTGTCATCGACGCCGACCCGGTGGGTAAGACCGTCCTCGTCGCCTTGCGCGAAGCCGCCGTCGAGGAAGTCGCCGCCATGACCTTGCAAACGGGTGAGGCGCAAACGCGGGAAATTTCCATCACCCGGCCCGGAGCGGCGTCGGCGCTGCACCTTGCCGTCAGCGCGGCTCCCCTCGCCGAAGCTGGCGGCGCGGCGCACGGCGTGGTGCTCGTTTTTCACGACATCTCGCGGCTGCGGCAGCTCGAGGAAATCCGGCGGCAGTTCGTGTCGAACGTTTCCCACGAATTGCGCACGCCGCTCTCGATCTTTTACGGCTACCTGGAAAATCTGCTCGAAAATCCGGCGCAACCCGTCGAGGAACTCGTCGATGTTTTGAAAGTGATGCAGCGCCATTCGCTGCGGCTGAACGCCATTCTCGAAGATTTGCTCACGCTCGCGCGACTGGAAACGCGGCAGGATTTTCTCGAGATGGCCGAAATCGACCTGCCGGCTTTCCTGGGCCAAATCGCCCGCGACTGGTCGCTGAAATTCGCCGGCAAAAACATCGCCGTCACCCTGGACTTGCAAGCGCGCACTCTGCGCGGGGACGCGTCGCGGCTGGAGCAGGTTTTTACGAACCTCATCGACAACGCCGTGCGCTACATGCCCGCCGGCACCGGCCGCCTGCATCTCGCCGCGCACAGTCACGACGGCACGGTGGAAATTCGCGTGGAGGACAATGGACCCGGCATTCCCACCAGTGATCTTCCGCACATTTTCGAGCGTTTCTACCGCGTTGAAAAAGCGCGGAGCCGGGATCGCGGCGGCACGGGGTTGGGCTTGTCGATTGTCAAACACATCGTCGGGCTGCACGGCGGGAGCGTCCGCGCCGAGAGCCGTTTTGGCGAAGGGACATCGATTGTTTTGGAATTACCGCGCTAGGATTTCGCCCTGCTTCATTGCCGTCCCAACCGTCCCTCCCAAGGCCCGCAGCAAGGCGTATTGCGCCTTGTCATACTCGGCCACCGTCGCGAGGTAATCGTTCCGCGCCCGCGTCATTTCCTGCTCGGCGGTGATCGTTTCCAAGACGACGCCGACGCCAAATTCCTTTCGTTCCTGATTGAGTCGATAGCTCTCCGCCGCGTCCGCCAAAACCTGTTTCGCCGTGCTGAGCTGATCCGCGAGCGAGCGCACATGCGCCCGCGCCGAGCTGACTTCCAAAGCGATCTGGGCACGCATTTTTTCCGCACCCAATTGCGCGCCGCGCATCCGCGATTGACGGGCGTGAATCTGCCCGAAATCGAACAGCCCGCCGGGCCCGATTCGCCAGCCGAGTGATGCCGAGTAATCCTCCGATTCGCCGAAAGTGTGCGGGGCATTGTTTCGCCCGCCGCCGAGTCCGCCCACGAAAGCCTGCC
Organism: Spartobacteria bacterium; assembly: GCA_025350985.1. GTDB lineage: Bacteria > Verrucomicrobiota > Verrucomicrobiia > Chthoniobacterales > Chthoniobacteraceae > JANXWU01. The sequence goes on from JANXWU010000412.1 coordinate 1,417, forward strand.
CGCTCATAGATGGAATCAGCGCGCCATAAACCGCGCCGTTTTTTGACTCCCGCGCCGCGAGCGCGATTGCCTCGAATTGTTTCATCTCGGGCCGGTGCGCGAGCGCATGGCCGATCATTTCCCTCGTCGTCTCTTGCGCCGAAACCAAAGCAAACGGCAGCGGTTCCGCGTCGCGCGGTTCGAGGATCACGCCTGGATCAAGGTGCAAAATATTCGTCAGTTTAGCCGCGGCGATTTGCTGCTGTTCTTCGGCCTGGCGGAACAAAAGCTGGTTGCGTTCGGTTTGCACTTTCACCCGCAACGCATCGCCTTTGAACGCAATACCCGCGCTGACTGCGCGCCGGATTTGTCGTTCGTAATCATCCGAAATCCGCACGGCGTCCCTCGCGACATGCGCCGCGCTTTTCGCCTTCACCAGGTCGAGATAACCCTGCGCCGCGGCAAGGATCGATTCCTCGCGCTGCGCGTCGAGCGCGTGGCGTCCGGCTTGGAGCAATTGCCGCGCTTCGAGTGTTTTGAAAATCGCGTCGCCGAGGTCGGTCTGCACGTTCAGCGTGGCTCCGGGCGCGTACGACTGTTTGTCGGCTTGGATCACGCTGCCGCCGACATCCTGAATCAAATGGTTGTGCGCCCGATACGTCGCGCCGGCAAAAAGCCAGGGCAGAAATTTTTCCACCGCACTGTCGCGGTTCGCTTGCGCCTCGCGGATTTTTTCCGCGGCCATTTGCACGTCAAGATTTTGCGCACCCGCGAGACGCAGCGCGGTCGGCAGATCGATCAGGATCGTCTCGGTTTGTTGCGGCACGGATTTCGTCCCGGCACTGGCGTTGAACGCCGCCAGCAGAGTGATCGCAAAGTGGAAAAAGCGGGACGGTTTCATTTGGCAATTTGCACGGGCTGGCCGTCGTTGAGCGGAAGTTTGCCGACCAGAATAATGCTCTCCTCCTGTTTCATTCCATCCAGGATTTCGACCGTCTGGCCGTCATTGAACCCGACCTTCACGGCGGTTTTTTTGGCCATGCCACCGACGACTCGGAACACGCTCGTTTTCGCCTTTTCCACCATCACCGCTTCGACAGGCACGACGAGCGCGCCGGACTTGCGCTCGACCGTGAGGGTGACGGTCGCATACATGCCGGGCCGCAGCGCGCCGTCCGCGTTTTCGGTGTCGATCTCGGCGAGCATGGTGTGCGTCGCCTCGTCGAGGACATTGGCAAAACGGCTCACGGTGCCTTTAAACATGCGGCCTGGAAGTCCATCAACTGTGAACGACGACGCCACGCCGTTCGCGATGAAGCGCACCTCCGTTTCCGGCACCGCGACTTGCACGCGGACTTTGCTCAAATCAGCCAACGCCACGATGGCCGCGCTCTGCGCCGCGCTGGACGTCGGAGTCGGGATGAAAGCGCCCGGATCGACCGCGCGCTTTGTAATCACGCCCGCAAACGGTGCGGTGATTTTTGCGTAGGCCAGCAGCGTTTGAATCCGGTCCAGGTTCGCCTGCGCCATCTCGAATTTTCCCCGCGCCTCGTCGAGACTTTGCGGCGTGACGAGGTCGGGCGCTTTCTTGCGCGCCTCGCCGATGCGCTTGAAATCAAGGTTCGCGACCTCCGCCTCGGTTTTGTAACGCGCGAGGTCGGCGGTCATTTCCGGCACTTCGATTTCGGCGAGCTGCTGGCCCTCCTTCACGCTGTCGCCTTTGTCCACGGCGATGGATTTCAGGTAACCGGGGATCTTCGAGTAAAGTGTTGCCTCCAAATTGGCGCGCACCACCGCGGGCAGCGTAACGCCGCGCGTGATTTCGCCTCGATGCGGCGTGACGAGTTTTACGGTTAACGGTGCCGCGGGTGCGGCGGACGAAACATCGGCAGGACGCTCGCAACCGGCGAACGCGAGCAACGCGGCGACGTGCGCCATTTTCGCGAAGGTGATTTTTTTCATAACGTCTTTTGCGTTTGGTGAAACGTGCTCTCGGGATCGTCGGGATCGAGCGACTTCGAGCGGCGATGCGTGCGTGATTGGACGAGCGCGAAAATGGCGGGCAGAACGAGCAACGTCGCGAGCGTCGCGGCGCTCAGTCCACCGATGACGGCGCGGCCGAGTGGCGTGGTTTGCTCGGAGCCTTCGCCGAGGCCGAGCGCCATCGGCACCATCCCGGCGATCATGGCGAAGCTCGTCATCAGGATCGGGCGCAGGCGGCTGCGCGCGCCCTCGATTGCGGCGTCCAGAGCGGATGCGCCGGCCATGCGCGCGCGCTCGGCGAACGTCACAAGCAGGATCGCATTCGCGACCGCGACACCGATCGACATGATCGCGCCCATGAACGATTGGACGTTCAGCGTCGTGCGCGTGAACCACAGCGCGAGCGCCACGCCCGCGAGCACGGCGGGCACGGCGGAGACGACGACGAGCGAAAGGCGCACGCTTTGAAAATACGCGGCGAGCAGCAGGAAAATCGCAACGACCGTGAACAGCAAACCGGTTTTCAATCCCGTCATCATTTCTTCCATCGGCGCAATCTGGCCGCGCACGGCGACGGCAACTTTGGGCGGCGCTTCGCCGGTGGATTTGATCGCGTGGCGAATTTGAGCGGCCACGCTGCCGAGATCAGAACCGGCGATATTGGCGGTGAGCGTGACGGTGCGCTGCATGTTGTAACGATTGTATTCGCCGAGGCTCGCGCCGCGCTCGACGCTCGCGACGTTTCGCAGCAGCACCGCGCGGCCGTCTTTGCTGGCGATGGGCACGTTCTTTATTTCTTCGAGTGAATTCATGCGCGCCTGCGGAATCTCGACCTGCACCTGATACGCGACGCCGGTTTTTGGATCGGCCCAGTAAACCGGCGACGTGAATCGGCTCGATGATGTCGCGGCGACGAGCGATTTCGCGACGTCCGAAGTCGTCACGCCCATCAATCCCGCGCGCTCGCGCTGAAACGCGATCTCGACGGTCGGATAATCGAATGCCTGTTGAAAATGCAGATCGCGCAATGCGGGAATTTTCAAAAGTGCGGCGCGGAGTTTTTCGGCGTGGCCGCGATTCGCGTCAAGGTCGGGACCGCTCACGGCGACTTCGATCGGCGTCGGCGAGCCGAAGCTCATCACGCGGCTGACGACATCGCTTGGCTCGAATGAAAAACGCGCCTCGGGCATTTGCTCGTGGAGTTTTGCGCGCAACCGTTCCTTGAGTTTTTCAATGCGCACGCCGCTGCCATGTTTCAGCGCGATTTGCATCACGGCCTCCTCGGGGCCGCCGGTCCAGACGTGGATGAGGTTCACGGGGAAACTCGCCGGCTGTGTGCCGACGAACGCGATCGTGATCTCGATCTTGTCCGCGCCGACTTCGTTTTTGATCGTGTCGAGCGTCTGCTTCGTCAGCACCTCGGTGCGCTCGATGCGGGTGCCAGTCGGCGCGCGCAGGCGCAGTTGGAACTGGCCGGAATCGACAACGGGAAAAATCTCCGTGCCGAGATGCGTGCCGAAAATCCAGAGGACAAAAATCGCTGTGATGAAGTAAGCAGGCGCGACCAGCCAGCGCAGCGTCACGACGATTTTCGCGATGGGCGAATAGATCGAATGCAAGGTAGAGCAAGCTTCCAGCTTGCTGCGTGACGCATCGGCAAGCTGGAAGCTTGCGCTACTCTCGTGGCGGCGAATCAGCCACGTGGACAGCACCGGCACGAACGTGCTCGAAAGCAGATACGACGCGATCATCGAGAATCCGACGGCGAGCGAGAGCGGGACGAACATCGCCTTGCCCGCGCCCGTCATGAAAAACGACGGGATGAAAACCGCGAGCACGCAGAGCATCGCGAGGAAACGCGGCAGCGTGGTTTCCGTCGTCGCGTCGAGAGCGGCGCGGGCGGATGACTTTCCGCGGGCGAGGTGCGTGTGGATGTTTTCAATGGTGACGGTTGCTTCATCGACGAGCACGCCGACGGCGAGCGCGAGTCCGCCGAGCGTCATCAGGTTGATCGTCTCGCCCGCGAGCCAGAGCGCAAAGGTCGCGCCGAGCAGCGAGAGCGGAATCGTGAGCACGACGACCAACGCGCTCCGCCAGTCGCGCAGAAAAATCAGCACCATCACGCCGGTGAGCAAAGCGCCGAGCACGCCCTCCGTCGTCAGTCCGCGGATCGCGCGAACGATGAACGGCGACTGGTCGAACTCGTAGCTGACCTTCACATTTTCCGGCAGCACGGCTTGAAACTTCGGCAGATTTTTTTTCACCAAATCGACGACCGAGAGCGTCGAGGCGTCGGCGCGTTTCGTGACCGGGATGTAAACGGTGCGCCGTCCGTTCACGAGCGCGTAGGCGGTGATGATGTCGCTCGCATCTTCGACCGTCGCGACATCGCGCACGAACACGCCTGGGAACACGCCCGTGCGCACCGGCACGCTCGCGAGATCCTGAATGTTTTTCACGATGGCATTCATCGGCACCATCGGCATCTCGTCGCCGATCCGGACGTTGCCCGATGGCGTGAGGCTGTTTGCGCTGGCGATGGCGTTGACGAGTTCGTCCGGCGTCATTTTGTAAGCGCGGAGCCGGTCTGGATTCGCGCGGACGACGATCGCGCGCGCGCTGCCACCGAAGGGCGGCGGCGCCGACACACCCGGCAGTGTGGCGAACAGCGGACGCACGCGGTTCAACGCCATGTCCTGCAACTCACCGACCGTCGCCGTGTCGCTGGTGAAAACGAGATTGCCAACCGCGACGCTGCCCGCATCGAAGCGCATCACGAACGGCGGCACCGTGCCCGGCGGCATGAAGGCGCGCGCGCGGTTCACATACGACACGGTCTCGGCCATCGCCTGCGCCATGTTCGTGCCGGGGTGGAACTGCAGCTTGATGAGCGCGTTGCCCTGGATCGACTTCGATTCGACATGCTCGATGCCAGTGATGTAGAGGAAATGATACTCGTAGTAATAGGTGAGGTAGCCCTCCATCTGCGCCGGGTCCATGCCGCCGAACGGCTGCGCGACGTAGAGCGTCGGCACGCCCATGCTCGGCAAAATATCGCGCGGCATTTTCTGAATCGCGACGCTTGCACCGAGCACGACGGCGATGATCAAAACGATCACCGTGAGCGGACGGCGCATGGCGGCGGTGACGAGGTTCACGGGGCGGCAGTGTAACAAGCGCAGGTGGGTTGTCAGCCCTCCTCGCGAATTTCACGCACTCGTTACGTGGTCGTCATCAAATCGTCACATGGCTTTGCCAGAGTGCGCCCGCCGTTGATGAGCGGTCGTCCGTTTTGCGCCGATGCGTGAAGCCGGCGGACAGAGAACACAACCCAACCCAACCAAACAATCAGATGACAAAACTCAGATTCATAATGCTGGCGTCCGCCGTGGCGCTGGCCACCAACTTCGCCCACGCGGAAGATTCCAAACTGCTGGACATCCTCGTGCGCAAAAAAATTCTAACCAACAAGGAGGCCGACGAAGTGCGGGCCGAACTCGCGAATGAGAATGCCGCGAAGCCGGATAACAAGTTCGACATTTCCGCGCCGGTGACCTCGATCCGACTCTACGGCGATGGACGTTTTCGCTATTCCGGGGAGGAAGGCAAACAGGTCGGCACAGAAGATCACGCGCAGCGCGAACGCTGGCGTTACCGCCTGCGGCTCGGCATGGACGTGAAGCTGCAGGACAACTGGATGCTCGGTCTGCGCTTGGAAGCGGGACCGGGAGCGCGTTCGGCAAACGTGACCGCGGGTGAGAATCCGGCCTTTGCCAAAGCCGGCACGGGCACGGGAACTTTCGCGACCACGGGCGGCAAAACCGGGACGGCGGTGACCAGTGTGAAATGGGAGGACACGATCTTTCTCGGTCAGCTTTATTTGAAATACAGCCCGACCAGTTGGTCGTCGGTGGAGGCGGGGCGGATGCCGAATCCGTTCGTCGGCGGAAATGTCGGTGCGGGTGCGAACGCGTCGCTGGTGTGGGATCCGGATGTCAATCCGCAGGGCGTCGCCGAGCAGTTCAAATACACGCTGGCGATCGGCGGCGGATCGAGCGGTGGTGGATTCAGCAAGGACGGCAAGGCGATCGCCGTGAAGAATGATCCCGGCATGACCATCGACCTGTTCGCGAACTTCGGGCAGTTCGTTTACGAGGACGCGATGGAGAACAGTTTCAACAAAGGAACGGTGCAGACGCCGAGCCGGGTGGACCGCTGGATGCTCGGGTTTCAAGTCGGGGCCAAGGCGAACTTCTCGAAGACGACCTATCTGCAAATCGCGCCCGCGTTTTACAACTACACGGGCGGCGGCGACGCGACCCTGGCGACTTACAACGGCGACGGCGCGACGGTGGCGTTGAACAAAAACGCGAACCCCAAGCTCGTCACGTTCAATCAGTCCGGCGTGAACGACCTCGCGGTCATCGACGTGCCGGTCGAGTTCGGCTGGAGGATGTGGAATCTGCCGTTCGTCGTGTTCGGGGAGTTCACCGACAACATCGACGCGAGCGGACGCGCGGCGAAGGCCGGGCACGCGGACAAGAGCGGCGGCATCGCGTATGCAGCAGGTCTCGGCGTCGGCAAGGTGAAGAAAAAGGGCGACTGGGAAATCAAGGCGTGGTGGCAGCACAGCGAGCAGTTTTCGCTCGATCCCAACATCAACGACGACGACATTTTTAACGGCCGTCTGAACATGGAAGGCATCGTCGCGCGCGCGGCCTACGCCTTTACCGACTCGGCTTCGTTGAGCCTGATTTACGCGAACGGCTCGCGCATCGACTCGAATCTCGGCACGGGCGGATCGAGTTCGCTCGGCTCCGTCCCGCTCGAAAAATCACAAATGCTCTTCGTGGACTTCAACCTGAAATTCTAAACCACCTTTTCGACCGGTTCGCGAGGGGCCAAGGCGCGAGCCGGTTGGAAAATTACAAAACAACCCAATGAAAAAACTGACCTTCACCGCACTGCTGGCGACCGCGCTTTTGACCCGCGCGGAAACGCTCGTCATCAAAGGCTCCGACACCCTCGGCGCAAAACTCGTTCCGCAACTCGCGGAGTCCTTCAAGGCCGAGAACGCCGGCGTTGATTTCAAAATCGCCGCCGAGGGTTCCGCCACGGGAATCGCCGCCCTGATTAACAAAACCACGGACATCGGTATGTCGAGCCGGCACGCCAAACCGACGGAAATCAGCGAAGCCCAGACGAACGGCGTCGAGATGAAACCAACCATCGTGGCGTACGACGGCATGGCGGCGATCGTGAATACCGCGAATCCGATCAAGGGCCTGACGAAAAAACAGATCGAGCAAATCTTCACTGGCGACGTGACGGACTGGAGCGCGGTCGGCGGCAAGCCCGGTAAAATTTCGATTTACACCCGCAACACCTCGTCGGGGACTTATGCCGACTGGGCGGAACTGGCGATGAAGAAACGCAACTACGCTCCCTCCGCGCAAAAAATGGCGGGCAACGAACAAATCGCCGAGGAAGTCGCCAAAAACGCCAACGGCATCGGCTACGTCGGCATCGCCTACACGGACGCAAAGGGGATCAAGACCCTGGCCATCGACGGTCAGACGCCGACGACCGCTTCCATCCAGTCGCACGAGTATCCGTTCGCCCGCCCGACCTTTTACTACACGAACGGCACCCCGTCCGGCGTGGCAGGCCGGTTCGTGGAATTTACCCTCAGTCCCGCCGGTCAAAAGATCGTCCAGCAAGTCGGCTTCGTGCCCGTGAAGTAACGCACGCGGCATTTTCCAGGAGCGTTTGTCGGATGACTCGTTCCAAAAAATAGCGACGTCATTCTGAGCGAAGCGCAGCGAAGTCGAAGAGTCTCATGCGAACCCAATGGGCCGCCACCTTTAGAAAAAACACGAGATTCCTCGACTTCGCTGCGCTCGCCACGCTCACTCCGCTTTGCTCAGAATGACACGCCATGCCTGAGTTCTCCGTCCGCAGAAAAAGCAAGCTCCTCCACGGCGCGCGCGTCGATGGTTTCATGAAGACTTTCTTCAGCAGCAGTGCGCTGCTCTCGATCGTCATCCTGATTCTGATCACCCTTTTTCTGTTTAAAGAAGGCCTCGGGTTTTTTCCGCAAAATCTGCGCAATCTCCGCGTCTATCGGCTCGCGGGTTTGGAATATGTCGATTTCATGCGCGTGCAGGTGGAGGACCACACCGCGCTGAGCCGTTACTTGCAAGATGTGCGGCAAAAGCAGGTCGAGCGCCTGCTGCAACAAGGCAAACAGCCCGAAGCCGTCGCCGCCGCGCTCGCCGGCTTCGATCAATTTGCCACCGCCTTTGACGACGCCATCGACCCGCTGCGTGCGCTCGTTTCCGACCTCACGGAAATGGCGACCGCGACCCGGGACAAGGCCAATGCCGCAGCGGGAAATGGCCAGCCGCCGCTAGATTTCGAGAAGGCCATCCGACCTCTGCGCGCGACCTTTCCAGATTTTCAAAAAGCCGCGCAGCAAGTGGGGAAAAAGGTTTCCGCCACCTTGATGCAGCCGCCGCAAATGCCGAGCCGGGAACTTCAGCCTCGCGTGGAAAAATTTCAAAAGCTCGTCGGGATTTATCTCGCCAGCTTTCCCGATGCAGAGGCAAAACTCAAAGCGTGGGACCCGCAAACACCGGTCCCGGCCTGGCGCGCGGTGACGTCGTTTCTGCTGGGACGCGAATGGATCACCGGCGGATTTTTTCAGGAGGTTTACGGCGTTGTTCCGCTGGTCGTCGGCTCGGTGCTGGTCTCCACGATTGCGTTGATTATCGCGGTGCCGTTGAGCGTCTGCGCGGCGGTTTACGTCAGCGAACTGGCGTCGATGCGCGAGCAGCGTTTCATCAAACCTTGCCTCGAATTTATCGCCGCGATTCCCTCCGTGGTGCTGGGATTTTTCGGGGTTGCGGTGCTGGGCGAAACGATCCGCTGGGTTACGCAATGGAAGTTTCTCAGTTGGGTTCCGTTCTTCCCGATCAGCGAACGGCTGAATGTTTTCACTGCCGGCGCGCTGCTCGCGCTGATGGCGGTCCCGACGATTTTTTCCCTGAGCGAAGACGCGCTCAACAACGTGCCGCGCGCGTTCAAGGAGGCGTCACTCGCCTTGGGCGCGACCCGACTCCAAACGATCATCCGCGTGCTGGTGCCCGCCTCCCTGTCCGGCATCGTGTCCGCGGTGCTGCTCGGATTCGGACGCGTGATCGGCGAGACGATGGTCGTGCTGCTGTGCGCGGGAAACCGCATCGCGATTCCCGATTTCACGCAAGGTCCCGGCGTGGTGTTTCAACCCGTCCACACGATGACGGGCATCATCGCGCAGGAGATGGGCGAAGTGGTGCGCGGCTCGCTTCATTACCGCGCGCTCTTCGTCGTGGGCGTGCTGCTGTTTTTAAAAAACATCGGTTGGCACCGTAAATTCATAAGTAGAATAAGTCGAATCAGTAGAATCAGTCAAATCAAAATCATCATAGGTTTTTCTAACATAATTTGGATGCGCAACCAAGGCTTCGTCTATATGTTCCCATCCCTTCCCATAATTATG
>JANXWU010000468.1 GCA_025350985.1 Spartobacteria bacterium
GCTGAAAAGCAGGAAGCCGAGCGGATGCCACAGCGGCCCTTCGATGAACTTGAAGCCCGACGCGATTTTCGCCGGCACCATCTCCGAATCTACCAGCGCTGGCAAATCATCAGCCTTCGAAAAGATCGCGGTGAATAGAAAAACGACCGGGAGCAAGGTCACGCAATTTGGTTTCATGAGGAGCGCCATCTTCGTCGAAAACAGCAGCCGTGCAGCTAAAAAAAGAGCGCCATGCCGAGCGAAGTGGAGCTGTGCTTCGCGACACAGGCGACGGTCACAGACCGCCAGGTGTCGTCTGATTTTTCTGCAAGAGCGCGATGAGTTCCTTGTGGGCGGGCGAGCGGGCGCGGTTGCGTTTTAACACGATCCCAAGCGGCCGCCACAACTCCGGCTTTTCGATTTGCACCGCGGCCAGCGAGCCGTTTTCCACTTCCTGCTGCACGGTTTTCAACGGCACGATCGATACTCCGTGCTCGATTTCCACGGCGCGTTTCACCGTTTCGATGTTGTCGAATTCCATCGCCTGGTTCACCGAGACGCCGTGTTCGCGCAAGTGCCGGTCGATGACTTTCCGCGTGGGCGCATCCGGTTCGAAGCTGATGAATTTTTCCCCCTCCAACTCCCGAAGGCGGATCGCCTTGCGTTTCGCGAGAGAGTGGTCGGGATGGCAGATAAGGACGAGGCGGTCTTGCATAAACGGCTCGATGATCAGTCCTCGTCGCGGGGAGGGAAACGAGACGAGCCCGAGGTCCACATCGCCGCTCAGGACTTCGCCATAGACCTGCGACGACCGGCGATATTCGACCAGCACTTCGACCTGCGGATAACGCAGCCGAAACTCTTTCAAAATCGGCGGCAGCTCGTGCAGTCCGACGCTGTAAATGACCGCGATCTTGATGTCGCCGGCGAAGACGTTTTGCAGCTCTTGGAGCCGGTCGCCCAAATGGTTGTAAACATCGAGGATTTCCTTGCTCGCCTCCAGGAAGGCCTGTCCCTCGGGCGTCAGGGAAAAGTGCCGCCGCCCGCGCTCGATGAGCGTCACTTTGAAGCGAAGCTCCAGCGCGCGAAGCTGCTGGCTGACGGCGCTCTGGGTGATGTCGCTGAGCGCCGCCGCCTTGGAGAAACTTCCGGTCTCGGCGAGGTCGCAAAAAATCCTGAAAGTTTCAATTTGCATCCGGCGGGAAATGGCCCGCAGAGTCGCGCAGCCGCTTCCATTTAACCAATGCCGGAAATTTTTCAAAGCCTGCAAATCGTCCGCGAAAAAATCGCCGAAGCCGCTGCGCGCGCCGGTCGCGACCTTCAGGAGATTCAACTCGTCGCCGTCTCAAAAACGCATCCGCCCGAAGCTGTGCGCGCGGCCATGGACGCGGGGCAGATGCTCTTTGGCGAGAGCAAAGTTCAGGAGGCGCGCGCAAAAATCCCGCTCTGTCCAGGGCGGGCGCGCTGGCATTTCATCGGGCATTTACAGAAAAATAAAATCCGTCACGCGCTGCCGCTGTTCGAGCTGATCCACGGCGTCGATTCGCTGGAATTGGCGCGGGATCTGGACCGCGTCGCCGGCGAAATGGGACTGCATCCGCGCGCGCTGCTGGAAGTGAACGTCGCTGGGGAAGGGTCGAAGTTCGGGTTCGCACCCGCAAAATTGCGCACCGCCATGGAGGAGTTGCTCGCGCTCGGACGCGTGCAAATCGAGGGCCTGATGTGCATCCCGCCACCGCAGTCGAAAGCAGAAGACGCGCGGAAATTCTTCGTCGCGTTGCGGAATCTCCGCGACGAACTCATGCGCGAATTCCGCGTGCCGCTGCCGCAGTTGTCGATGGGCATGAGCGGCGACTTCGGCACGGCGATCGAGGAAGGTGCAACATTGGTGCGCGTCGGCACGGCGATTTTCGGCGAACGCAGCGGGAAAACTTGGAAGGCATCGGAAACGCGGGCTGACGACTGAGCGACTCGCGTTCGCGTTCCTCGCGGCCGGCGGTTTCGTCGCGCAGCTTTCAAAAACTCCAGGCACCCCCCGCGGAAGATTTCCGCGCGCTGACTTTTCGAGGACGAATGCCGATTGCCCCTGAAATACGGGCGCGCTAGTGTTGCCGCCCATGTCGGAGGAGAAATCCAACCGTGAACCATCGGGCGGTGGGCGCGACCAGAACGTTCGGAAGAGCGGGACGGATTATGTGAGCGAACTTTCGCGGGACACCGCGCTCCAAGCCTACGAAACGGTGTTCACCCACGCCGCCTTCGGCATCGCGATTATCGACTCGACGCGGCAATTGATTCAGTTCTCGAACCCCGCGTTCGCCCGGATGCACGGCGTGCCCGAAACCGCCGTCGTCGGCCAGGCCATGACGACGATGATCGCGCCGGAATCGCTCGCGACGTGGACGGCGGCGAATGAGATCATCCGCCGCGAAGACCAGCACACCTTCGAAGCGATTCATCTCCGGCGCGATGGCCACCGATTTCCGTGCCTCGTCGATCTCGCCGTCGTGCGCGATCCGCAGGGCGTGCCGCTCTATCGCTTCGGCACGTTCAAGGACATCACCGTGCGCAAGCGCGCCGAGCAGGCCGTCACCGAAAGCCGGCAGCGGCTGGTCGGCATCGTCAACTCCGCGATGGATGCGATCATCACCGTCGATGCCAAACAGCGCGTCGTGCTTTTCAACACAGCGGCGGAAAAAATGTTTCGCTGTCCGTCGGCCGACGCGCTCGGGGCGATGTTGGAAAAATTCATCCCCGGCGGTTTTGCAGCCGTGATGGCGCACTTGCACCCGGGCGAGGACGCGGAAGAAAACATCCCGCCGCTTCAGGAGTGGGTCGGCGTGCGCGCGGGAGCCGAGTTTCCGATCGAGGCTTCCATCTCGCAGACTGAGGTCGGAGGCGAAAAGCTTTTTACCGTGATTTTGCGCGACCTGACTGAGGCGCGGCGCGCCGAGGAGGCCGTGCGCGCGAGCGAGCAACGCTATCGTTCACTCTTTGAAAACAACCTCGACAGCATGTTTTCCGTGGACACGCTCGGGCGCTTTCTCTCGGCGAATCCGGCGGGGCTCGCGCTCTCGGGTTACACGCTCGAAGAGTTGCGCG
>JANXWU010000492.1 GCA_025350985.1 Spartobacteria bacterium
TGTCATTCTGAGCGCAGCGAAGAATCTCCACCTTATCAGTAAATTCGTTCAGCGGAGCGCTCGAAGGTGACTGCGAAAGGCTTTCCCTACATCGATCCAGCTTTGTCTCGCTCGATCTTTGAGGCATTCGGGTTTGCCCGCAGCGGAGGCTGGGAACGACACCGGAAGGGACGCTGCCCTCATCCTTCGTTCCGCTTTTCCGCCTAAGGCCACAACAAAGCGGTTTGGCAACGCTTGAAGCTGAAGCCGGAGGAATTTTTCGGCACAAGTTTGCTCTTGGATTTGAGGAATCGGCCCGCAAGACAAGTCCGCAGAACAGAGCACTGACGGAGTAATCCAAGTGCGTTTGAGTTGTTTTTCAAGATCACCCTTCAAGTCGGGCCAGCATTCATTTAGGATCATTTTGATACTACCGTGAAAAGTCCGCTCCTCGCTATCGGCCTCATGGACAGCTCCAAAAAAGCCAGCTCCGGACTCTTCGATTAGCTTTATGGGTATCTTCGACTCATAACGCTGCGACCCATCGCGCTCAGGGTTGCCCGGTTCGGCTGTTACGAGAATCAAGGCAATTTCTGAAAGTTTGCCAAGCCCGCCGCCGAAGCCACGCGGGATGTAACCATTCGCAGGATCAAGTCCCCTCCCACAGGGGCATGACTTTACTTTACCCGCGCAGGCGGTGTAAGCGGGAAGCAGGATTGCTGTGAGTTCTTTGCAAGGTAGGTATTTCATAAAGATAAAGCGCGTAAACGATTATTGTGGCTGCTGAAGTGTCTGCAATATTTTGGCTCGGCCAGCTATAAAGTGTTCGCCAGCAATCGAGGTAAGAATTGGGATACCCTTCACGTGCTGGAGATATGTTCCTCCAATGTCAGTCGTTGTCACTAGTCGGTCGTCCGCATATTTCATCATCTCTTTGTATTCCGCACTGGTGGAGAATAAGATATATCTATCGCTGTTTAGTGGCGCGTCCGTATTTTCAATGGCGCCCGTATACTTTTCCCAATAGTCGATAAGTTTAATGGCGAGACCCCATCCTTTGATTGCCGAGTCAAATTCCTGTCTAGAATCGTTAAGAAGATTTGCAGCACATGATACACGTACCAGTTCATATGCAGCTGTTGTATTGGCAACTTGCTGGCGAAGGTCTTTGTATGCAGTGCCTTGCTGGGACATTGTATTGGTCTTAGTCCCTTCTTCTATGAACTTCATTAGTTGCGCCTTACAAATATCTGATATTGATGGTTGATTGGAGTGCTTGCCGGAACAGGAAAGCAGACCAAGGCAGAGCGTCGTAAGGAGGATTTTATTCATATTGTGATGCGTCAATATTACAGCTTTCGACACGTTACTAGGCAATGTTTGGTAACGCAATGCACGGGCGATCAAAGACAAGTTAGAGATTCTTCGCTTCGCTCAGAATGACATTTCATTTCATTCGACAAACACAAACTCGTTCGCCGCAAGCAACGCCTGGGCGTATTTTTCCCACGGTGTCAGTGGCTTCGCGGGGGGCACGGCGGGGCCGGTGAATTCGTTGGCGGCGCTCCATTCCATTCCGTTTATGGAAACGATTTGCGTGTCGGTATTCGCGGCGGGTTTGAGCGCGCGAATGATCGGCGCCCAGCCGAAGCCGTCTGAGTTGTCGCCTTCGCGGCAATCGACCAGAAAATCGAGCGTGTCGCCGCACTTCAGCACGACGCGTTCGATGCGCGTTTCGGTCTGATTGTATTTCGCAATCCAGCTTCCGAGTTCACTCGCAACACCCGCGCTGCTGAGAACGATCCGCCCCCGCACGCCGTCGCCGACTTGGGCCGGATGCACGAGCGTGCCGACGATGGCAAACTCACCGTCGCGCGGCGCGGTCCAGCGGCGGATGACCGCGTGTTGCGCGTCGCGTCCGGGATGGCCGCCGGTTTTGTGCAGGCTGATGTAGCCGAGTTCGGCCTCGGGCAAATCCTTTGCGACCTGCCACGATTTTCTCTCGCCAAAATATCTCAGCGCCGTGAATTTCACGCGCTTGGTCGCTTCATCGAAATCACCCCAGCCGTAATCCCAAGTCGGCTGCGGTGGCGTTTCGCCGGCTTGGGATTTTGCCAGAAATTGCCGCGCGAGTTCGACTTCGCCGGGTTGGGGCGCGCGTTGCAAAATGACGCGGTAGAGCATGTTGATTCGATCCGCGTCGCTGCGCGCGGTCGCCACTTCCGGTCGCGCGACGACTTGGCGTGCGAGCTCGAGAATGAACGGGCTGTTCAACATAAAAAGCGCCTGCTGCGGGACGGTCGTCGTGAAACGCTGCGGGCTGTGCGCGTCCGGGCTGGCGAAATCGAACGTGCGAAAGACACCGGGCAAATTCTGGCGGTCGATGAAGCCGTAAACCGTGCGCCGATGGCTGAACGGAACAATCGCCGACTTGTCCACGGGTTTCACATTTTCGCCTTTCACTTCGACTTCCGAACCGAACAGCGGCACGGCCGGCCCGCCCATTTTCGGATCGAGTTGGCCGCCGGCGGCGAGCATCGCATCGCGCGTTTCCTCGAAGTCGAGCCGCTGCAAATTTTGCCGCCAGACGAATTGATTGTCCGGGTCGATGACACGATTCGCCGAGTTGTCGGACGTGGATTGCCGATAGGTCCGGCTGAGCACGATCAAACGGTGCAGTTTTTTTACCGACCAGCCGTCGTCCATGAATTTCGCCGCGAGAAAATCGAGCAGTTCTGGATTTGCCGGCGGCTCGGTGCGGACGCCGAAATCGCTCGGCGTGCGGACGAGCGGTTTGCCGAAGTGATGCAGCCAGACCCGGTTCACAAACACGCGTGCGGTGAGCGGGTTGTTTTTGTTCGCGATCGCCTGTGCGAGTTCGAGCCTTCCACTGCCTTTGGTGAACGGTTTGCGGTCATCGCCGGAGAGGATTTTCAAAAACTGCCGCGGCACTTCGGGGCCGTGGTTCGCCTGGTTGCCCCGTAAAAAAATATGCGGCTTCACCGGCTGCGGTTTGTCCACCATCACCATCCCGCGGGGCGGCGCGTTCGCGTCCATGTGCCAGGCCTGCACTTTGCCTTCGAGCTTGTGGATTTCGTCGCCGGTCTTGCGATTTGTCTCGGGATTCGCAGCTTTGTAATCGTCCACGACTTTTTGCCGCGCGCTCAATTCTTTTTCCCAAGCCTCATACTCCGGCGTCTGCGGCGGCGCGCCGAGCAGCGGCAAATCCTTCGGCTCTTCGCTGCTCGCGAGCACGCCGTAAAGCGAGTAATAATCGGCGGTCGGAATCGGATCGAACTTGTGATTGTGGCAGCGCGCGCACGCGACGGTGAGACCCATCGTGCCGCGGCAGATTACGTCGATGCGGTCGTCGATGATCTCCGGCTGGCTGTTTAAAAATCGGCGGCCGACGGTGAGAAAACCCATCGCGGCGAGGTCGCGCTTGTCGTCGCCGGTGGCGACTTGATCGGCGGCGATTTGGTCGATCAAAAACTGGTCGTAGGGCTTGTCTTGATTGAACGCGTCGATGACCCAATCGCGATAAGAATAGGCAAACGGATACCGCCGCTCCTCGCCGCCGGCGAGGTAGCCTTTGTGGTCGGCGTAGCGCGCGACATCGAGCCAGTGCCGCGCCCAGCGCTCGCCGTACTGCGGCGAGGCGAGCAGCTTGTCCACGATTTTTTCGTACGCGTCGGGCGAGGGGTCGGCGAGAAACGCGGAGACATCGCGTGCGTCGGGTGGAAGTCCGGTGAGGTCGAACGTCACGCGGCGAATCAAGGTTTGTTTGTCGGCGTCCGGCGAGGGCTGGAGTTTTTTCCCGGCAAATGTTTTGGCCACGAACGCGTCGATGGGATTTTTGACCCATTGATTCAAAAGCTCGCTGATCGCCGGAACTGCCGGCATTTTCACCGATTGAAAAGCCCAGTGTTTTTTCGCCGCTTCGTCGCTCGCGGTGGTCGCGGGTTTGTCGCCAACCGGCCACGGCGCGCCCATTTTCACCCACGCCGTCAGCGCATCCACGTCCTTTTGCGGCAGCGCGTCTTTGGGCGGCATCGCGCTGTCCTCATCGACGCGGTGAATCGCTTTCACCAGCAGACTTTTGTCAGGATCGCCCGGCACCATCGCCGGGCCGGTCTCGCCGCCTTTGAGCAGTAATTCGCGCGCATCCACCCGCAGCCCGCCTTTCAGTTTTTTCGCGTCCGCGCTGTGGCATTTGTAGCACTGATCGACCAGCACGGGCCGCACGTTCTTTTCAAAAAACTCGTCGGGCGATTCGGAAAAAGACAGACGCGTGCCCGCGATGACAACCAGCACGGCAAGCGAACGGATGAGGGATTTCGCGGAAAACTTCACAGGAAGATTGGACGGACAGAATCCTCCGCCAGAGCGCTGGATTAGCAACTAATCGCCGGGTGAGGACGGCTCTTCGGACTCATCTTCCTGTGCGTGATGCTCGTCCTAATCGGCATTGGTATCGCGTTAGGTCTCGTCGCTTCTGGCATCTCGTAGAAGGCTTGCGCTCGCCATCATCTGCCCCACCCCGCACACCCCAAGCCATCGCCATGGAACGCCCAACCAACAAACACACTTAGTTAGCAAGTCTCCCCTTGCAAACTTCCATAGGGGTTAGGCGTTTCCCGTCGATTACGATTTGAGAAGTTGGTCGTAAGTCGAATGGTGCCCAATCCAGAACCATTGAAGCCCGTCGGAGCGTTCTTTGGCGAGTGCTCTATAATGAAGTCCGATTCGAGCGGCGTAGAGCACACCGACCTTCTTGAGTCGGACTGACGAATGTCGAGGATCGCGCTTGAGCAGTTCAAAGTTTTTGTCGGCGAGGGCTCGGATGTCGTCTGGAAGCTGCCGATAGTGAAACCAGAAGTCCGGGTCTGCAAAGTGGTTCAAAGCGGGGTGCAGCGACCCGCCTCGTAGTGGTTGTCAGCGCGCTTCAGTGCGACGTCAAGGCGGCCCGCCTGCATATCCTGCTCGATTTGGCGGTCCCACTGGTCGGCGATGAACTCCTCGAACCAATGAGAGAAGCGAGCAAGCTCGGTCTGCGAAAGGCCGGAAACGACGGATTCAAGTTCTTCAACGCTCATGGGAGCACGATAGGTGTGATGCTCGGCAGTGAAAAGCGCATTGTTCCGATTTTGGGAGACGCGAGGAAACGCCTCACGACCCCAAGCTCCGAGGCGGCGGCGGACGGGACAAGCGGAGGCAGGTGCCTTTCGAGCGAGCCAGCAACCGCGGAGGCCGGAAGCAGCCAGCGAACCGAGCGGAGCGAGATAGACTGCCGCAGGCAGCCCGCAGGGTTTGCGCAGGGGTGAAAATCGACATGGCGTGCTGGTTGCATGGCAGGCAGATGCTTTCGAGCACAAGCCCTCAGACGGTCGCGTAGAAGGGTTGCGCTCGCAATCATCTGCCCCACCCCGCACCCCCCCAAGCCATCGCCATGGAACGCCCAACCAACAAACACACTTAGTTAGCAAGTCTCACCTTGCAAACTACCATAGGAGTTAGGCCGCGTTTGCTTGGAGTGGGATTCGCTCCGTGGTGAGTTCATGCAGGTCCAGTTTGTGACTGGCGTTGTCGATGTCGATGCCAACGAGTCGCCCGTCGGCGTCGAAGTCCAGAACGACGCCCTCTGCGACTTCATTACTGTCCGCGCTCGGGTTCGCAGAAAGGGCGATGTAAAGCGAATCAGTGTCCGGGTGATAATTGAGTTTCATGGTCGGAATCTTCGGTCGGGAAATGCGTTGTGAATAGTGACCTTATCG
>JANXWU010000003.1 GCA_025350985.1 Spartobacteria bacterium
GTAACGCGCGCTTTGCACCTGTTCGCGGGCGAGGGCGGTCTTGTTGATGGACGAGTTGGCGTCGTCCAGAAAGTAACTGCGGAACTTACCCCAGTTGCGATTGTCGGTGCCATACTTGAAGTCGGAGTTAAAGCCGACGGCCACGCCGCGCTGGGTGCGCAAGTCCAGCCGCACCTGACCACTGATGCCTTCCGCGATCGGGTAAGTGTATTGCGAAAGGACAAACGCGCCCCACACACTCGAGTAACCCGGCGTATAAGTGAAGCTCTGATCCTTTTCCAAGGACTGATAGAGGTAAGGATACCAAAAGACCGGCAGCTTGCCGACATAGAGCGTCACGTTGCTCATGACGATGCGGTCCTTGGGATAAATGCGGACAGTCCGCGCGCGGATGTGGTAGTCCGGCTTGGCCGAGTCGCTGGTCGTGAAGATTGCGTCGTTGGCCTGAAAGCCGCCGCCGCTGCCGAGGGTTAGGACCGAGTTGGCGGAAAACTCAAAGGGATAGAACTCGCCGCGCACGTCGGAGGCGCGGAGTTGTTTGGTCTCGATGTTGTAAAGGGCGCGCTCGGTGACGAAGGTCCGGCCTTCCCGGTAGATGCGCACATTGCCAATGACGAGCACGTCGCGGGTGTCGGGGTTGTATTGCCCGTAGTCGGCGTAAATCATCGTGTCGCCGTAGATGATTTCGACATCTCCTTCCGCGACCGCCACGCCGTTGACGAAGCGCTGGTTGGGCGAGTTGATCTCGACGGGAATGTTGCCAAAACTCGGCACCTGCGCCCCGGCGGGGGCGAGGGCGAGCAGCAAGAGGGCTAGGGCAAACAGGCGGTGTCTCATCGAGGAAGCGGGCGCAAGCTAACGAACGGGGGGAATGATTGCCAAGAGAAAATCGGACAGTGAGCGGGACGGGTGACACGGGGGTTGCCGCGCGAATTTTTTCCCTCTACGCTGCCGCGCTGTGAACCTCTTTGATCTCCACCAAGAAGTCGCCGTCGTCATCGGCGCCACGGGCGCGCTCGGCGGCGCGCTCGCGGAAGGTCTCGCCGCCGCCGGGGCGAAAGTCGCCGTGCTCGGGCGCAATCGCGAACGCGGAGAGTCGTGCGCCAAACGCATTGCGGAGAAAAATGGGCACGCGCAATTTTTCGCCGCCGACGCCAGCGACCGTGCGCAGCTCGCCGCCGCGCACGCACAAATCTCCGCCTCGCTCGGCGCGCCCACGATCCTCGTCAACGCCGCCGGCGGGAACGATCCGAAAGTCACCGTCACGGCGGAAAACGCCTTTGAAAAAATCGCGGTCGAGGACTGGCGCGCGAACTTCGACTTGAATCTTATCGGCGGCGCGCTGCTGCCCTGCCAGGAGTTTGGCCCGGCGATGTGCGGTCGCGGTCGGGGCTCGATTATCAACATCGCCAGCGTGTCCGCGCACCTGCCGCTCTCGCGGGTTGTCGCCTACTCCGCTGCCAAAGCCGCCGTGTTGAACTTGACGAAGTTTCTCGCGCGCGAGTGGGCGGGCCAGGGCGTGCGCGTGAACTCGATCACGCCCGGCTTTTTTCCCGCGGAGCAAAACCGCAAACTGCTCTTCAATGACGACGGTACGCCGACCGCGCGCACGAAATCGATCTGGGGCCACACGCCGATGGCGCGGTTTGGCGAAGCGCGTGAACTGGTGGGAGCGGCGGTTTTTCTCGCGAGCGAAAAGGCGAGCAGCTTCGTCACCGGCACCGACCTGTGCGTCGATGGCGGGTATTTGTCGCAGACCATTTGAGCCGCGAAGAAATGCAACTTGCCAGCGTCGAAGCGATCGTCCGCGCACTCAATGATGCGGAGGTGCGCTATTTGATTGTCGGAGGACTCGCGGTCGTCGCGCACGGTTACGTGCGATTCACGGCGGATGTCGATTTGGTGGTTCAACTGGAACCGGAAAACGTCCGGCAGGCGCTTCGCGCTCTAGCCGCGTTGGGTTACTCACCACGCAACACCGTGTCGGCGGAGCAATTCGCCGACGCTGACCTTCGCCAGCAGTGGATCGACGAGAAACATCTTTTGGTATTCTCGTTGTTCAGTCCGCAACACGACCGCACGATCATGAATTTGTTTGCGCGAGAACCCTTCGACTTTTGGATCGAATACAAGGAAGCATTCAGACAGGAAATCGCGCCCGGAATCGTCGCGCCTTTTGTGCGGATTGAGACGTTGCTTGCACTTAAGGCGACGGCAGGCCGCGATATTGACTTGGTGGACGTGAAGCAGCTTCGGCGCATCTTGGAAAGCGACGCCCAATGATCTACCACCCGACAGAAGCCGAGCGCGCCGCGTTTGCCAGCCACGAGCTGGAGCAACGCCGTCAAGAGGCGAAGTGGACCCTGCGTCAAAAACTTCTCTGGCTGGAGAAAGCACAAGACCTCGCCGGACAACTCGCACGGGGCCGGGAGAAGCGATCGGCGGAAGAACAAACCGACGCCGCTTCTTGATTATAAAAACCTGCTACGCCTTCGTTCGGGTGACTTCTGCCTCTTTAGGGGGATTACATACTACACTCAAA
>JANXWU010000004.1 GCA_025350985.1 Spartobacteria bacterium
CGAAACGCCAGCCCGGCCGGAGTTCGTAAACGACGCGCACGTTCCAGGCGCCGGCTGCGAGCTGGTATGTGCGTGTCGTCGCCGCAGTGCTTTCCAGCCGCAAATCGCCCACGCCACTCGCCAGCGAATCCTTCCCCGCCGTGATCGAAAAATCATCCCGCGCGAACCGGACTGTCCTTCCCGATTTCAGGTCGGTGAGCGCCGTCAATCCCCGCGCATCGAAGTTCACGCGCAGCTCCGAGTTCTCCAAAAAATCGGCCGCGCGCGCCGTGGCTAAAAGCGGCACGAGAAGACAGAACACGGCGCGGGTAAAGTTTACCGCGGTTCTCATGGGAAAAATTCGGTCATGGCTCAGTATAAAAAAACGCGGGTCATTCTGAGCGCAGTGGAGTTCGCCAGAGCGAACGGAACGGAGTCGAAGAATCTCATGCACTCCCCTGTGCAGCGGCACGCCGAAAACGGTTCAAGAGATTCTTCGACTCCGCCAAGCCTTCGCTCAGAATGACACGCGCTTTCAAACTGAGCCATTGCCGAAAATTCACTCAAACCGAAACCGCTGTCGATCTTCTCGTCAGCCCCAGCGGTTTCTGCGAGCGTGTGCGGCATGAAACTTTTCGCACTTTTCGTCAGCGCGATCTTGATCGGGGCCGGGAATCACCACGCGCGCGCTGAGGTGAAACGCGAAACCGTGACGCGTGCCGCGGGCGGCGAAACGGTGGACGTTTTTATCCTGACCAATCCGCATGGCCTGGAGGCGCGCGTGCTGACTTGGGGCGCGACGCTGATCAAAATGTCCGTGCCCGATCGCGCGGGAAAGTTCGCGGATGTGACGATTGGTTTCGACGATCCAAAACGCTACCTCGGGTCGCATCCATTCTTCGGCAGCATTCCGGGGCGTTACGCCAATCGGATTGCCAAGGGCAAGATTGCCCTCGACGGTCAGACGTTCTCGCTCGCGACGAACAACGGCCCAAACCATCTGCACGGCGGCGTGCGCGGCTTCGACAAACGGATTTGGAAAGCCGAGCCGGTGGGCGATGCGGGTGTCCGCTTTTCGTATGAATCGGCGGACGGCGAGGAGGGTTATCCGGGCGCGCTGAAAGTCGCGGTGACTTATCGACTCACCGCCCAGGACGAACTGCGGCTCGACTACGAAGCGACGACCGACAAGCCGACCGTGCTCAACCTGACCAATCACACCTACTGGAATCTCGCGGGTGCGGGCGACGTGCTCGATCACGCTTTGCGGCTGAACGCGTCGAAATTCACCGTGTTCGATCGCGACCTGATCCCGACTGGCGAAGTGCGCGCCGTCGCGGGCACGCCGCTGGATTTTACAAAAACGAAACGCGTAGGGCAGGACATCGCCGCGCTCAAAGGCGCGGATTTGCCGGGGGGTTACGACAACAATTATGTGATCGATTCGGCGAAGCCGGGTGCCCTGACGCTCGCCGCCGAACTGCGCGATCCGTCGAGCGGACGTGCGCTGCGCGTTCTGACCACTGAGCCCGGCGTGCAGTTTTACACCGCGAATGGTCTCAAGGATGTGCCCGGCAAAGGCGGCCAGACGTACGGGCCGCACGCGGGTTTGTGTTTGGAAACGCAACACTTCCCCGACTCCCCGAATCATCCCGAATTTCCCAGCACCGTGCTCCGTCCCGGCGAGACTTTTCACTCGACCACGGTGTTCGAGTTTTCGGTGAAATGATTCGCAGGGACGGTCTGTGACCGCCGCTCCAGCTCACGCGGGCCGATGCCACGGCTCGCGATAGGGCCGGCGCAGCAGTTTCGTGGCCTCCTCGTCGCCGGTGACTTCACGCTTTTGCGGATCGTAAACCAACGGTCGCCCCAGCTTCATCGCGACATTGGCGAGGATGCAACTCGCCGTCGAAATGTGGCCCTGCCCGATGTCGGCGATCGGCTTGCCGCGGCTCTCGATGGCCGCGAGAAAATCGAGCATGTGCCGCCGCGTGGCAGGCGCGGCATTTAGCTCGATGTCCTTCTCGGTCGCGTCCTCGGGATATTGTTCTTTTTCATAAACGCACTCGAAGTGAACCGGCTTCGCCTTCTTGTCGTTCGGCAGGAAATCCGCCTGCATCGTGCTCGCTTTGAGCGTCCCTTTTTCGCCGTAAATGAAGAGCGCCCACGGGTAGTCGGGATCGGTCGGCGGTCCCCAGGTGCGATGCGTCCAGACGCAGTTGAAATCGGGATACTCGAAGGTCGCGCTCTGCGTGTCGGAGATGTTCGACTTGCCGTTTTTGTCCACAAAAATGCCGCCGGTGGAGCTGATGCGCCGCGGCCACTCAAGACCGAGCATCCAGCGCGCGGTGTCGAACATATGCACGCACATGTCGCCGACGATGCCGTTTCCGTATTCCATGAAAGTGCGCCACCAGCGCCGGTGGGGGAGCCCGTCGTAAGGCCGCAGCGGCGCGGGTCCCGTCCACATTTCGTAATCCAAAAAATCCGGCACCGGCTCCTCCGGCGGGTTCCCGTTCGCGCGCATGTGAAAGTAGCAGCACAGTTCGACGTGGCCGATTTTGCCGAGCAGTCCGGCATCGATGATTTGCTTTTTGGCTTCGATGAGATGCGGCGTGCTTTTGCGCTGGGTCCCGACCTGCACCACGCGCCCGTGTTTGCGCGCCGCCGCGACCATCGCCTCGCCCGCGAGCACGTCGGTGCTGATCGGCTTTTGCACGTAAACATCCGCGCCGGATTCGACGGCGGCGATCATTTGCAAAGCGTGCCAGTGGTCGGGCGTGCCGATGAGCACAATGTCCAGGTCTTTTTCCGCCAGCATCAGCCGGTAGTCGCCGAAAGTGCGCGGCGCTTTCTTTGATTTCTGCCGCTGACTGGCGATCTCGACCGCGCCCGCGAGCATCTGTTTATCGACATCGCAGATGGACACGATCTCGACGGGCGCGACTTGCACCAGTCGCCACAAATCACTCTTGCCGTACCAGCCGGCACCGATCAGACCGACGCGTTTTGGTTTTTGATTCACCAGTTCGACCCCGTGTGCGCCGAGGGCGGACCAGGCGAGGGAGGCAGAGGCGGTGTGCAGGAAACGGCGGCGGTTAATCATGAAGCTCATGGCACAAGTATCGGCACAGCGCGGTGGTGTGGACGGCGCGCCGTGAAGTCTGCGTGAACTTTTTCCCGCCGCTAGGGCAGACGCACGCCGCGCGCAGCCTCAAGCAGCCGATACCACGCTTCGCGCGTCAGTTCGATTTCGTTGGCGCGGGCGGCTGCGCGGATATTTTCCGGTTGGGTGGAACCGACGATCGGCATGATCCCAGCCGGGTGCTGGAGCAACCAAGCGAGCGCGACGGCACTCCGCGTGGCTCCCAGCGCACCGGCGAGCGCGTCGAGTTCGGCCAGCGTTTTCTCGACGCGATAATCCTCCTGCGCCGGCAGCAATTGCCGCGCGCCCCCGGCCAGCAACCCGCCGGCGAGCGGACTCCACGCGAGCGGCGTGATTTTTTCGGCGAGGCATTGATCGAGTGTCCCGTCTTCAAAACAACCGCGGGCGGCGAGGCTAATTTCGACTTGATTCACGACGAGCGGAAAAGAGCAGGAGCGCTGCAACGCGGTCACTTGCGACGGGCGAAAATTACTGACTCCAAACTCGCGGACTTTTCCCTGGTCGCGCAGCTTGGAAAAGGTGGCCGCGATTTCCTCTGGATTCATCAGCCAATCCGGTCGGTGAAGCTGGTAGAGGTCGATCGTTTCGACTCCGAGCCGACGCAGCGAGCCTTCGCAGGAACGCAGAATGTATTCGGCGGAAAAGTCGTACCGCACCGGCGCATCGAGCGTCGGCTCGCCCGCTTTGCGGATGCCGCATTTCGTCGCGATCAGCACGCGGCTCCGCATCGACGGCGTGTCGAGCAGCACGGCGCCGAAGGCCGATTCCGCGCGTCCGTCGCAGTAAATGTCGGCGTGATCAAACAGCGTGTAACCCGCCTCGAACGCCGCGAGAATCGCTGCGCGGCCGACC
>JANXWU010000023.1 GCA_025350985.1 Spartobacteria bacterium
ATCGCGCCGACGCCGCTGAGGTTTGGCCCAATGTTGCCGCCAGTCGTGCCCATGAGGTGGCAGGTCTGGCAGAGCAGGGCGACGGTTTTGCCTTTTTCGGAATCGCCAGGCTTCTCCGCGAGTGCGCGATTTTTCGCGTAAGCGACGTCGAGTTTCGCGGCTTCGTCGCCGGTGAGAATGGGCGGGAAGTCGCTCGTCTTCACGATTTTCGCACCCGCTTGCAGTTTGCCCCAGTCGCCGGAGGCGCTCGTGAAAAGGAGGCCCGGCGTGTTCGCCGACAGGCTGCGGTCGCTGGCCGCACGGAGCTCGTCTGCGCTGCGCTCCCGATTCCAGAGGCGCACCTCACTTATCACTCCGCGGGTGCCGCCAACTGCCCCAGTCCACGCGATGCGGACGCGCTCGATCTTGTGCGGCGCGGGCTTGGTGCCGGTCGCGTTAAGTTCGCCGTCGAGATAGAGCTTCCAAATGCCTTTCGCATCGCGCGTGGCGGCGACGTGCGTCCAGAGGCCGGGCATGACCGGACTTTTCGCGACGACGACGTCACCGACCGGCGGGAATACATAAACGCGCGGCGTCTCGCCGAAGAAGTTAAAATCGAGTTGGCCCGGTGCGCCCGCGATGCCGTCGGCGTTGCCGATTTTGCGCTTCTCGGGATTGAGCCGCACCCACGCTTCGATGGTGCACGGACCGTCGAGCGTCACGTCCGTCTGCGTCCACGCGGCTTCGCTGCCGTCAAGCAGCAGCACGGGGCGGAAAAGTGCGCCGAGCTTGTTCGTGAGCTTCGCGAGCGCAGGGTCGCCTGCGCCGAGCACGGCTTGCAGACGGTCGAGGATCGAGGCGTCGAGGTCAGCGGCTGCGAGCCCGCCGTTGTTCAGTGCGGCGACGATGGCGGCAGCGCCGGGCTTCGTGGCGGAAAGTCGCTCCAGTGCGGTGCGGCGCGGCGCAGGCGCGAGCTTCGGGTAAAGCGCGAGCACGCGCGCGGGCGCATCGCCAGCCTTCGAGCCCGCGAGCGCGGCGAGCGCCTCATCGCGCAGCAGTGCGTCCGGCGAAGACTCGGCGAGCTGGGCCAAAAGCTCCGTCTGCGTGCTGCCGATTTCCGCGAGCGCGCGGAGGGCCTGAATTGCGACTGCCGATTCATGGTCACGCACGATCTGAGTGAGTGCACGCTCAAGTCCCGGAAGCTTGAAGGCTCCGGCCAGTTTGATGCCGAGCGGTATCCCTTTTGGATCGCCGCTGCTCATCAAGAGCATCGCGGCGTCGGTGAGCATCGGCGCAAGTTTGGCGGGATCGAGCCGCGTGCGGACGGCGAGAAGCGCCTCCAGAGAAGCCGCGCCCGTTTTCGGATCGGAGAGAATCGCGCGCAGTGCAACACCGACTCCTTTTTCGTCGGGAAACTGCGCGAGGCGGAGCACTTCCTCCTGCCCCGGCGCGCGCTGAAGTTGGGGCAGCAGTTGCGCGACGCGCGCGGCACTGGCCTTCGGCTCGAGCGCGAGGCAGGCGAGCAGGCGGGCTTCAACGGGCAAATCCTTCGCGGCGTCGGAGTCGAGAAATTTTGCGACCGCGTCGGGATGCTGTTCGAGAAACATCCGCACGAGGTAACGCTCGAATTCACGATCATAAGCTTCGCGGACTTTGATCGGCTTGCCGCTGCGGGTGCTGGGAGCGAGCGGTGCCGGGATGGGATCGAGCGTGAAGCCAAGCGCGGCCGGTATGGCTTGCGCGGCGTTCGAGGGATTCGCCGCGAGGGCTCGAATGGCCGTGGCACGCACTTCGGGATCAGCGTCGCTGCGGCGTTCGGCCAGCAACTTCACCACTGCTTCCGGCTTCGCGACCCGGTTAAGCGCATAGACCGCTTCACGACGCACGTTGCGGTCGGGGCTGGCCAAAAGTGAAAGCGTAATTTTGCCTTCGAGTTCACCGTGTTCGGCGAGCGCCCACGCCGTTTGGATTCGTTTCGCCGCCGGCGCTTTTTCATCGAGCGCGATGGTGCGAAGGGCTGCCAGCGACTTCTCGTCTGTGCGCTCGGCAAGCGTCTGCCATGCGAGGTGTGTTTGCGCGAGCGACTCACCCCCGAGCTTGGCGATGAGTTCATCGCCGCTCAGTTTCGTAAAGTCCGGCACGTCGAATGGCCGCACGGCTTTTGCCTTCACGCGCCAGATGCGGCCTCGCGTCCGGTCGCGGTCGGGATGGTTCCGCGGGACTTCGTTGTGCGAGATGATTTTGTTATACCAATCGACGATGTAGAGGCAGCCGTCGGGGCCGATGGTGATGGCGACGGGGCGAAACCACGGGTCGCTCGAAACGAGGAAATCGGTCGGCTTGTCGATTTTCCAATACGGGCCGTCGCGGTGCATCTTGATGCCTTGCACGCAGCTCGTGATCGGGTTGGCGACGAGGACGGTTTGCGATGTAGCGCGAGCTTCCAGCTCGCGGCCGGTTTGGTTCGCAAGCTGGAAGCTTGCGCTACTTTCCAGGAGCCGCGTCCACGCTTCATCGAGAATCGCGAGGCCACTGAGGCCGGTGCCGCCCATGCGAAAATCCCGCGCGAGGCCGGGAAATTCGGGCGAGTAGCTTTTCCACTGGCGGTCGGAGCAGCCGGGATAATTTCCGAACTCGTGGAACGGCATCACGGGATAGCCCATGTCGTTTGCCTCCTGGATAAAGGCTTCGCCTTCGCCATTGATCACGACGCCCCAAATGTTGCACGGGCCGTTGCTCGTGATCGTGAATTGCGCGCCGTCGGGGCGAAATTTCGCCATGCGGCATTGATCGAACTGCACGCCAGCCTCCGGCGGATCGCTGGGACGGCGCACCTTGCCGTAGTCGAATGCGCCTTGCGCCATCCAAATCCAGCCGCCGGGCGCGCGCGTGAATTGATGCGGGAAAAGATGCGAGTCCTGCACGCCGAAGCCGGTCAAAATCACGGTGCGCTTGTCGGCTTTGCCGTCGCCATCGGTGTCTTCGAGAAATTCGATGTTGTGGCCATGCGAAACGTAACAGCCGTTTTTATAAGGCAGCACGCCGAGCGGAATAGCCAGGCCATCGGCGAAGACGCGCGGCTTACTCGCGAGACCGGTGGGCGATTGCGGATCGCGGTCGAAGACCAGCACCTTGTCCTTGGCATGGCTCGCGTAAAGCGCGTCGGCGGCGGCCGGGTTTTCGTTGCCATCCACGGGATACTCAAAAGCCGTGCTGGTCCACAGCCGGCCCTGCTGATCAAAACAGAGCGGCACAAATTTTCCGATGCCCTCACTCTCCGCGGCGACAAGTTCCACTTCAAAACCGTCAGGCACTTTGAAGGTCGCGCGTTCTTCGTCCGGGGTCTTCGCCGAACTGCCTGGGGCGGGGCCTCCCTTTGGCGGCTTCACGCCTGCGCCGATATTTTCTAGGGCATCCGAGTCTTTTCCTGCCGGGGATTTTTTTTCCGGCTGAAGTTTCGCCTTCGCGCCGTTCACTCCGCCGAGCTTTTCCCAAGTGGGCGCACCCGGTGTCGCGGGGAGTTCCTCGATGGTCACCTCCTTCACCTGCACGAGCGCTTTGCCACCGCTGTGAACTTGGATGCCGATGTATCCGTCCTGCGCGATATTTGGATCGGCCTCGGTGTAGTCGAGCGCGGGCACGCCATTGATCCACGACTGGATGTGCGCGCCGTCGGCACGGATGCGGTACTCATTCCACTCGCCCTCGTGAATCGCCTCTGTCGCGGCCTTTGGGTCCACGGAATCGCCGACCACTTTGTTGCGCCGCGACTCGTCGTAGAGTTTCCCATACCAGCCCTTGCCGTAGTCCACCTGATACCCGCTCATCTCCGACGATCCCGGCACCCGCAGGCTGCGTATCTGGATGCCGCTGTTCACAAAGCCCGTGCCGCTGAGCCGTAGCTTTATGCGCAGGTCGAAATTCGCGTAGGACTTCTTCGTCGCGAGGAAAACGTTTTGCGTCACCGTTTCCGTGAGCGAGCCGCCGCGGATTTCGCCTTCCTCGACGCGCCAAAGTTTCGGATCGCCCTCCCAGCCCTCGAGAGACTTGCCGTCGAAAAGTGGGACCGGCGCTGCGTGCGCGGCGACGGCGAGAAGCGGTAGTAGAAAGAGGATGCGTTTCATGAGGTGATGAGTTGCGAGGTTGTGGAGAGGATTACCGTGAGGCTGGCTGTCTTAGCAAGACGGCACCGAGTGAAATCCGGTGGCAGGCGGAAGTCCAATCGCGAGGTGCTCATGCGTCGCACTCGTGGTCGCACACGACCACGCGCTCGAGTTGCGGGACGACCTTCGCGACCGCGGCTTGATGCGCCGGATGCGGCAGGTAGGCATCGCGCGCGGCCGCATTTTCAAAGAGCAGCACGAAGCTGTGGGTGAAGCCTTCGCTCAATCCCTCGGTGCTCGTATTCTCGCCCCAAGTCAGCCCGAGGATGCCGGGGATTTGCCGCGGCAGATTCTCGATGATGCGCCACACCTCCGCGATGTCGTCGGGCGTGCAGGTGGATTTGAATTTGAAGAAAGCGATGTGCTTGGTGCGTTTCATTTCGTGCGGAGTGGAGGAAAATCTACGCTAACGCCGTGTCCTCGCCCATGTCTATTTCGAGTACATCCTCGCTGGAGCGAGTTAATCCCGCTCGCGGTCGCCACCCAGGATTTTTGCAGCGTCGGGCCGGACATACCACAGTCCGCACTTATCCCGAGACCTAACCGCCAAAGGATGAACTAAGGGCAGCATCCTAGTTAACAACTCCCACGGGCCATACCATTCCATCTTGCGCGCGGAAGTAAGAATGGGCGCTTTACTTAAGACTTGGAACTTCATGCGCCGTGCGCGTGCCCAGCGCTTGATCTTCCGGGAAAAGAAAATCTCCTCGGACGCATAGAGTTCTTCATTAAAGCCGCCCACGTCGGACCAAGCTTGTTGATAGCAAAACAAATAGGATCCCGCAGCCAGATTGAAGGTCACGGAAATCCGGTTCCATAACCACGTCAAGGCGGCGGCGACAAAGCCGATGGACTTCCGATCAAACTTCAACACCGAACCGCCGCCGGCAATTTTCCCAGAGCGAAAGCAGCCAAGGGTTTCGCCCAGCAATTCGGGCGTCAAGTAAGTGTCGGCGTCGAGAAAAATGAGCCAAGGCCCCAGGGCCGCTTTCGCCGCGGTGTTGCGGGCGCGGGAGATTTGGTTATGAGACTCGAAGACTACCCTGGCTCCTTTAGCCTTGGCCAATGGTGCGGTTCGATCCGTGGAATTGTTGTCACAGACGATCACTTCATAGGATGTCTGAGGGTGGCGGGTGAAGCTGAGTTGAACCTGACTAATAACCCTCTCGATCAACACTTCTTCGTTGTAGGCGGGAACTAAGACACTTACCTGTGGTTGATGATCCATAAGACGGGGTGTGCGGAAGTGCGGACTTGAAAAGGGGTGATAAGGCCGGACCTCCGGACAGACAGGTCTTACCTTAGCACCTTGCTCGCAAAACGCTCAACGCCGCGGAAACGCGAGCGCCCTTTCCTCAATCCTTTGTCCCCCCCATCAACCGCTGCCACTACGCCAAAGCCGGTCTCGAACTCAACCAACTTTCAACCAAAACAACGAATGCCCGCCGTTAATTCAAGAACGGCTGATACTCTGGGATGACCTTTTGCAGCAGAAGTTTCAACTCGTTCGGGGCGGCGACGTGAATTCTGTCTGCCAACTCGCGAAGCTGGGGTTCCAAATCTTGAAACGACGCCGGACTCGAAACGAAACGCATGATTTTCGGGTGCAAAGTGGGGGTGATATTTTCGCCTCCGTGGCTCAGTTCCTCGTACAATTTTTCGCCAGGACGCAAGCCGGTGAACTCGATCTCAATGTCCTTCTCCGGCTCGAGTCCGCTGAGCTGGATCATCTGCCGGGCCAGGTCGAGAATTTTGATCGGATTGCCCATGTCGAGGACGAAGATTTCCCCTCCTTCACCCTGGGTCGCGCTTTGCAAAACCAGACTGACCGCTTCCGGAATGGTCATGAAGTAGCGCGTGATATCCGGATGCGTGACCTTCACCGGGCCACCCGCGGCGATTTGTTTGGTGAACGAAGGGACAACGCTGCCGGAGGAGCCAAGCACGTTCCCAAAACGCACGGCCATGAACTTCGTCTCACCCCCGCGGCTGGCGTTCAAGGCTTGGACGGATACTTCGGCGAGGCGCTTGGTGGCACCCATCACGTTGGTGGGATTGATGGCCTTGTCCGTGGAAATGAGGACGAATCGTTCGACCTTGAACTCGATCGCAAGCTCGGCGGTGCGCAGCGTGCCGAAGGTGTTATTCTTGATCGCCTCGCCGGGGTGGCGCTCCATCATCGGGACGTGTTTGTGCGCGGCGGCGTGGAAGACGACTTGCGGCCGATACTGGGTGAAAATCGCCTCCATGCGCGGACGGTCCAAAATATTCGCCACGCAGGGCACGATGATCCCGCCGTGACCGAGTTCGTTCAATCCTTGTTCGACTTGAAACATCTGCACTTCCGATTGCTCGATGAGCAGGAGCTGGCGCGGGCCAAAGCTGGCAATCTGACGGCAAAGTTCGCTGCCGATGCTGCCGCCCGCACCCGTCACGGCCACGACTTTACCCGCGAGAAGCTGGCGGATATTTTCCGTCTCCAGCGTCACTTCATCACGCCCGAGCAAATCCTGAATCTCCAGCGGCCGGAGCTGGCTGACTTTGATTTTGCCAGTGGCGAGTTGATCCAATGACGGCACGGTCTGGAATTTGATGCGCGCTTTTTGCAGGACGTTCACGACCTCGCGGATGCGCTTTTGCGGAGCCGAGGGCATGGCGATGATCACCTCTTGGATGCCTAAATTTGGGCGCTTGGCCTCGAACAATTGCAGCAGGCTGTTGCGAAAAATGGAGGTGTTGCCTTTCGGGCGCGGCGCATTGGTGTAGAGGAGGATTTCCGGCGGGCCGGCAACGGGAATGCCGTGCATCCGGGAACGCCAGACGTGGTGGTCATCATCGAAAAATGCCACGGGAAGCATGCCCAGATTGCGTTTCACCAACAGCTCGCGCGCCAGCGAAGCCCCCACTTCGCCCGCCCCGACAATGCCGACCCGGCGGGTGGTGCCATTGGTTTTCGCGGCTGCGGATGAGAACCGTTCGCGACCGAGGCGCAACGCCAGACGACCGGCAGCGAGCATTAAAAAGGATAGCGTAAAATCGGCGATGATCACGCTGCGCGGCGGTGCGTAATAGGCGCTCGAAAATCGCACGGCGAGGATGACGGCCAGACTCGCCACCAACGCCCCGAGCAATCGTCCCAAATCCGGCGTGCTGAAAAAAGTCAGCAGTCCAGAGAACTGCCGGAAGGCGTGCAACAGGATCAGTTTGAGCGGAATGATCCACCAAACCAGCATCAGCATTTGAAACCGGAACTCCCTCGGGACGGCGAAATCGAAACGCAGTTGATACGCGGTCCAAAGACTGAACGACAAACCCAGGGTGTAAATGAGGGTAAGAATGGGGATGCGAACCCCGGCGGCCCGGCGCAGGCGGGTGGAGCTTGTCAGCAAGGTTTTCACCCACCGACTCTCCGCACGTTCACTCGACAAGGGCATGGTGGAAATACTGGTGTTCATACGACGGCTCTCGTTCTCGGCGTGCGGGTCGCGCTTTTCAATTTCCAAAGCAACCTCAGTGTTAGCTGAAAACGGGACGGCAAAGTTTGTAGCAAATAGAATACGAACTGTGAACTGTTATTTCTGATATTTATCAGAAACTATAACCTCGTTAGCTTTGCAGCCCTTTAACGAGACACTCCCCCAGCACTCGAGCCGTGGTCACCACATTCGGTTGAGCCATCATGGTAACGTGATTTCCTGGAACCTGATGGACTTCCAAGCCGCCGCCCGCGTGTTTTCGCCACTCGAGTTGCCAAGCATCGACGGCAGGAAACCGCTCGCTGGCGCGCACGAGCGTGATCGGTCCGGGAAAAACTTTGGGAACGTAAAGGTCGAGCGCCGCGTGATTAGTCAGGTCGATCTCGCGATGGGCGCGCGGCATCGATGCCTGTCCGGTGCCGACTCCGGTCCGCGTTCTCAAGCGCTTGATCCGCGCGCCGAGGTAAGTCCGCAAACCGATGCTCTGCATCATTTGCCAATGGATCAAGAGCCGCAATCCGGGCAACCGCGACAGGGGCCGCGGCCCGTCGGGATCGAGCATGCACAGCAAGCCCAAGGTCTCGCCCTGCGCCGCGAGTTGCTGCGCCATTTCAAAAGCGATCAGGGCGCCGAAGCACAGGCCGGTTAAAAAATAGGGGCCGTGTGGTTGCAGGCTGCGGATTTCCGAAAGGTAATGCGCCGCCATCTCCTCGACGGTTTTGTAAGGAGTCGTCTGGTTGTCCAAGCCCTGCGATTGCAAACCGTAAACCGGCTGGCCGGGCGCGAGATTTTGCACCAGCTCGCGAAATTCCAAAATATTTCCACCCACGGGATGCACGCAAAAAAGTGGCGGCTGCACGCCGCCTGGGCGCAGGGAAACCAGGGACGGCCAGACCGAAGGCGGGGCTTCCTGAACCACCAAGGCCGCGAGTTGCTCGATGGTCGGCGCTTGGAAAAGCGTGGCCAGCGGCAGCTTGCGGGCGAACACTTCCTCGATTTCCAAAAAGACCTCCACCGCAAGAATCGAATCGCCGCCCAGATCGAAAAAATTGTCCCTCACCCCGATGGGACGCGTCTTCAGCGCACGCTCCCACAGGGCCACGAGCTTGGATTCCACCTCATTCCTGGGAGCCACGGCCGCAGCTTTGGCTTCGGAGGAAAAAAATTCCGGTGCGGGCAGGGCGTCGGAATCCAGTTTGCCGTGGGCGGTGAGCGGCAGCGTCTCAATCGGCACAAAGGCCGACGGGATCATGTAATCGGGCAGTGCTTCGCTCAGAAAACTGCGGAGTTCCGCAAAGCCGGGAGCCGGTGCCGCCGGGGCCGAAAGGAAATAGGCGACGATCCGATCTTCTTCGCGGGCATCGGGACGCAACACCACGACAGCCCGTTTCACCGCCGGGTGTCGTTCGAGCACGCTTTCGATTTCACCCAGCTCGATGCGGAACCCGCGCAGCTTTACCTGATGGTCGATGCGTCCCAAAAATTCCAATCTCCCGTCGGAAAGCAGGCGCGCCAAGTCTCCGGTTTTATAAAGTCGCGCCTGCACATCGTCGCTGAACGGATGGCGGATGAACTTCTTTTGCGTCAACTCCGGATTGTTGAGATAGCCTTGGGCGATGCCGGGTCCGCCGATGTGAATTTCTCCAGCGACACCGGCCGGGACCGGCTGCAAATCGCCATCGAGCAGGTGAATTTCATATCCCGAAATCGGGCGTCCGATGGGCGCGGACCTCGCTTCGGGCGCGAGCGCCTCAATCGGGCCGCACACCGCCCAGACGGTCGCCTCCGTCGGCCCGTAAAAATTCCAGACCGGCACGCCCCAAGTCAGCAGAATCGCGCTCAAGGGCCGGCGCAGCGTTTCGCCTCCGCAGACGATCAACCGCAGCGCGAGGCCATGCGCGCCTTGGGCCTCGCGGACTTGCGCGAGCTGCCGGAGGGCCGAGGGAGTCTGGCTGAGGACGGTCACTTTTTCCTCGATCAGCGATCGGTAAAAGTCCTGCGGCGACTGCTCTCGCGCGCCCGGTACGATGACCAACCGTCCGCCGGAGGTGAGGCATCCCCAAATTTCCCACACGGAAAAATCGAACGCACAGGAATGAAAAACCGTCCACACGTCGCGCTCATCAAAGCCAAACGACGGCTGCGTGGCGCGCAGAAGATGCACGACGCTGCGATGGCGGATTTGCACGCCTTTGGGACTGCCGGTGGAGCCGGAGGTGTAGATGACGTAGGCCAAATCTTCCGCCCCTGCCGACGTCGCGGGTGGCGCTTCATCCCGAGCCGCGATGATCGGCCAGTCGGCGTCCAGACAGACCACTCGGGCGGCGGACGTTTTTACCAGATTGCGCAGGGAGGTCTGAGTCAAAATCAGCGGCGCCTGCGAGTCGCCGAGCATGAACTCGACCCGCTGCTGCGGGTAGGCTGGATCGACGGGCACGTAGGCACCGCCGGCTTTTAAAATGCCCAGCATCCCCACGATCATCTCCAGCGAACGCTCCACACACAGGATGACGTTCACCCCCGGACGCACTCCCAGCGCGACGAGATGATGCGCCAGTTGATTGGCTCGCCCGCTCAACTCCGCGTAGGTCAGGTGCTGCCCGCGCCAGCTCACGGCTGTCCGACCGCCATGCTTCACTGCCGCGCGATCAAAAAGATGGTGCAGGCAATCGGAAACGGAATCCTCCGGCGAGGACCGTTCGGCGGCCTGGCCCTGCGTAATTTCCTGGCTCAATTCGTTTCAACGGTGTGACGACACGCTTCGCACGATATCGCACACTCTTTCCACTTCTTCGGGTTTCAACACGGAACCACTCGGCAAACAGAGTCCGCGCGTGAAAATATCCTCCGCCGCAGCACCTCCCCGAACGGTGCATCCCGCGAAAACGGGCTGCAAATGGAGAGGCTTCCACACCGGTCGTGACTCGATGTTTTCCCGCTCCAGCGCGAGGCGGACATCCTCGCGCGTGGCGCCGAATTTTTCCGGCTCGATGGTCAGACAGGTGAGCCAGTAATTGGGCTCCCCGTACGCTGCCACGGGCATGAATTCCACCCCCGGCAACTGTCCGAGCGCCGCGCGATACTGCTGCCAGTTCCGCTTCCGCGCCGCGATGCGATCCGGCAACACGCGGAGTTGCCCCCGCCCGATGCCCGCCAGCACATTGCTCATCCGGTAGTTGAAACCAATCACCGAATGCTGGTAGTGAGGCGCGGGGTCGCGCGCCTGCGTCGCAAGGTGGCGCGCCTGCGCCGCCGTCTCCTCATCCTCGCACACCAGCATTCCGC
>JANXWU010000032.1 GCA_025350985.1 Spartobacteria bacterium
CGCGATTTCAAAAAGCCGATGAAGTGGTTTTGCATGCCGAGCTTCTTCCGCCACGAGCGCCAGCAACGCGGACGGCTGCGCGAGTTTTACCAGCTCAACTGCGACCTCATCGGCGAAGCATCGTCGAGCGCGGATGCGGAAATGATCGCGCTCGTCATCGACATCATGCGCGGCCTTGGCTTTGGGAAGAACGATTTCGTCATTCGCGTGAGCGACCGGAATGCCTGGGCGTCGTTCGCCTCAGCGCGCGGTGTGGGAGCGGAGCGGCTCATCGATTTTCTCGACGTGATCGACAAGCTCGAACGCGCGGCGAACGAGCAGACGCGGACCAAGCTCGCCGCGTTCGGGGTCACGCTCGAAGACGTGCGCGCATTCATCGCCGACCCTGCGGCGGAACACGGGGCACTGCGCGCGCTGGCCGACGATCTCGCGGCGCGCGGGCTGGAAGATTTTGTCGAACTCGACCTGACCATCGTGCGCGGCCTCGCTTATTACACCGGAGTCGTCTTTGAAGTTTTCGACCGCGGCAAAAAAGAGCGCGCGCTCGCTGGCGGCGGACGTTACGACAAACTTCTGAGCCTCATGAGCGACGGCAAAACCGACCTGCCCGCGCTCGGCTTCGGCATGGGCGATGTCGTGCTCGGAAACTTGATCGACGACACGCCGCACGCCGCCGAAAAAATGCGCGCGTGGATCGCGAAGCATCACGCCGCCGACCTCTACGTCGTCATCGCCAAAGAAGTACGCCGCGCCGACGCGCTCGCCATCGTGCAGCAGCTTCGCGACGCGGGATACCGCACCGATTTTCCGCTCGCAGCGGCGAAGGTCGGCAAGCAATTCCAAGCCGCCGAACACCTCGGCGCGCGCCTCGCCGTGCTCGTCGGCGACGAGTGGCCGCAGGTGAAAATCAAAACGCTGGCCACGCGCGAGGAGGAATTGATTGACCACGAAAAACTCGCGCAACGCCTGAGTGAAATCATTGCGTCGCCCGGATAACTCCTTAATTTACCGCCATGCTCGAAGAGGTTCGCAGATTGATGTCCCAAGTGCCGTTCCAGCCATTCACGATTCGCCTGACGAGTGGACAAATGGTCGCCGTTCCGCATTCGGACCATATCATGGTGACGTCGAAGGGTCTTGTCGCCGTGGAAGACGATGCCGGCTACATCGAGTTTTTCTCCACGCTGCATATGAGCAGCGTTCGTCTGCAAGGCGCGTCGGTTTAAGCTTCGACCGGCGTCAGATTTTTAATCACCAACCACTCGTATGTACCGCACCCACCACTGCAATCAGCTCCGCAAATTTGACATCGGCCAAACGATCACGCTCGCCGGTTGGGTGAACTCGCGGCGCGATCACGGCGGTGTCATTTTCATCGATCTGCGCGATCGGGAAGGGCTGACGCAGGTGGTGTTTCGCCCGGAGGAAAATCCGCAGGTCGCCGAGGTGTCGCATGGTTTGCGCAGCGAGGACGTGATTCAGATTTCGGGAAAAGTTTCCGCGCGTCTCGCTGGGACGGAGAACGCGAAACTGGGGACGGGCGACATCGAAATCATCGCGAGCGAGCTGACGGTTCTGAACAAAGCCGACGTGCCGCCGTTTCCGCTGGACGATCCGTCGGTGAACGAGGATTTGCGTTTGCAGTATCGCTACCTCGACCTGCGGACGCAGCGGATGCAGCAGAATTTGCGGCTGCGTCATCGCATCGTAAAGGCGACGCGCGACTACCTCGACGAGCGCGGTTTTTTTGAAATCGAAACGCCGATTCTGTCGAACCCGACACCCGAGGGGGCGCGCGATTTCCTCGTGCCGTCGCGGCTGAACCCCGGCACGTTTTACGCGCTGCCGCAGGCGCCGCAGCAATACAAACAACTCCTGCAAGTGGCGGGACTGGAGAAGTATTTCCAGATCGCCCGCTGTTTCCGCGACGAGGATTTGCGCGCGGACCGGCAGCCGGAATTTACGCAAATCGACGTCGAGGCCTCGTTCATCACCGACGAGGAAATTCAAACGCTGATCGAAGGTTTGCTGGCGCGCATTTTCAAGGAATCCAAGGGCGTGGAAATCCCGGTGCCGTTCCCGCGCATGACGCACGCCGACGCGATGAACCGGTTCGGAAGTGACAAGCCGGACACGCGCTTCGGGATCGAGCTCGTCGATCTGGCGGACATTTTCAAAGAGTCGCAGTTCAAGGTTTTTCGTTCGATCGCCGACGGCGGCGGAACGATCAAGGCCATCAACGCGAAAGGCGCGGCGGCGCTTTTATCGAAGGAGCAACTCAAGAAATGGGAGGAGTGGGTGAAGACGGAATTTGGCGCGAAGGGCTTGGCTTACATCCGGCTCAAGGACGGCGAGTGGGAGTCGCCGATCGTGAAATTTTTCAGCGTGGCCGAAAAGGCTGCGCTGACGGAGCGGATGAAATTCGAGGACGGCGACGTGCTGTTTTTTGGGGCAGACAGCAAATGGGACAACGTCTGCGAAGTGCTCGGTCGCGTGCGGTTGCGCTGCGCGGATTTACTAAAACTCACCCACGGCAGCGAGGCGCTGAATTTTTTGTGGGTGGTGGATTTTCCGCTGCTGGCGTGGATGCAGGAGGGAGACCAATGGGTTGCGGTGCATCATCCGTTCACGCGGCCGAAGGCGGAGGACGTGCCGCTGTTGGAACGCGGCGAATACGGCAAGGTGCGAGCGGTGGCTTATGACGTGGTGCT
>JANXWU010000064.1 GCA_025350985.1 Spartobacteria bacterium
CGCCAACAAGCACCTCGTGCTCGCCCACATCTCGGGCAAGATGCGCAAGCGCTTCATCCGTCTGACGACGGGCGACCGCGTGAAGATCGAGATGTCGTCTTACGATTTGAACAAGGCGCGCATCGTTTATCGGTTGGGGTAGCAAGAGGGCGCGGAGGCAGGTTCTCCGCAGGGAATCAAATTTTTCCGGCGGCTTGCGCGTTCCTCGCTTGGATTCGCAACGCCGGGGCGGGTAGTGTGCGCGCTCTCTTTTATGACCGAGCCCGCGATCACACCCGAACTCATCGCCAAACACGGCCTCACGCCGGACGAATACGCGCGCATCCAGACGATCCTCGGACGCGAGCCGAACTTCACCGAGCTGGGCATTTTCTCCGTCATGTGGAGCGAGCATTGCTCGTATAAAAACTCGAAGCGCGAGCTGCGGAAATTCCCCACGACGGGGCCGACGGTGCTGGTGAAGGCGGGCGAGGAAAACGCGGGCGTGATCGACATCGGCGATGGGTGGGGCATTGCGTTTAAGATGGAGAGCCACAATCACCCGAGCGCCATTGAGCCGTTCCAAGGCGCGGCGACGGGCGTGGGCGGAATCATCCGCGATATTTTCACGATGGGCGCGCGCCCCGTTTTCTCGCTGAACTCGCTGCGCTTCGGCCCGATCACTGGCGACGGCGCAAATGTGAAAACGAACCGCCGGTTGTTTGCGGGCGTGGTCGCGGGCATCGCGCATTACGGGAATTGCATCGGCATCCCGACTATCGGCGGCGAGGTTTATTTCGACGAAAGCTACGACGGCAATCCGCTGGTGAACGTCTTCAACCTCGGCATCCTGCGCCACGAGCAGATCGCCCGCGGCGCGGCGCGCGGCGTCGGCAATCCGGTTTTCTACGTCGGCGCGGAGACGGGACGCGACGGGCTCGCGGGCGCGGCGTTTGCGTCGCGGGATTTAACCGAGGAGTCGAAAATGGACCGGCCTGCGGTGCAGGTCGGCGACCCGTTTCGCGAAAAACTTCTGCTCGAAGCGTGCCTCGAACTGCTCGCGACCGATGCCGTCGCGGGGATTCAGGACATGGGCGCGGCGGGGCTGACTTGCTCGACGTGCGAGACGGCGAGTCGCGGCGGCACCGGCGTCGAGATCGATCTGGCAAAAGTGCCGAAGCGCGAGACGGGGATGACGCCGTACGAAATCATGCTCAGCGAGTCGCAGGAGCGGATGTTGATCATTGTGAAAAAAGGCCACGAGCAGACGGTCGTGGATATTTTTGAAAAGTGGGATCTGCCGTACGCGGAAGTGGGCGTGGTGAAGGACGACGGGATGATGCGCGTGCTCGATCACGGTGTGGTCGTGGCGGAGATTCCGGCGAGCAAACTCGCGGACGACGCGCCGCTTTATGAACGCGAGGCGAAGAAGAAAGCCACCGAGAACACTGAGAGCACGGAGGATTTGTTAAAGAAAATCTCAGTGCCCTCTGTGAACTCTGTGGCTGAAACTCTGCTCGCGCTGCTGTCGCATCCGACCATCGCGTCGAAGAACTGGGTCTATCGCCAATACGATCACATGGTGCGCGCGGGAACATGCGTGCTCCCGGGTTCCGATGCCGCCGTGTTTTACGTGCGCGAGGCGAACAAATATCTCGCCGCGACGACGGACTGCAACGCGACTTACTGCTCGCTCGATCCGCGCGAAGGCGCGCGCATCGCAGTCGCGGAAGCCGCGCGGAACCTGGCTTGCAGCGGCGCGGTGCCGATCGCGGTCACGGATAATTTGAACTTTGGCAATCCCTACAAGCCGGAGAATTTCTGGCAGCTTCGCGAGTGCGTCGAAGGGCTGGCGGAGGCTTGCCGATTCTTCAACACGCCCGTCACCGGCGGCAACGTCAGCCTTTACAACGAGAACCCGCAGGGCGCGATCGACCCGACCCCGACCGTCGGCATGGTCGGTCTGATCGAAAACGAAAAGCACATCACGACCTCGCATTTTAAAGATGCCGGCGACGTGATTCTTTTGATCGGCGATCTCGGCAGCGAACTCGGCGGCTCGCAATATTTGAAAGTCATCCACGGTCGCAAAGCCGGTTTACCGCCGCGTCTCGACTTCGAGCGCGAGCGCGCCGTGCAAGATTCCGTGCGCGCGCTCATCCACATGGGCTTGGTCAAAAGCGCGCACGATTGCAGCGAAGGCGGTCTCGCCGTCGCCATCGCCGAGTCGTGCATCTCCGGCAAAAAAGTCATCGGCGCGGAGTTGGATTTCGGCGTGACGGATTTGCGGATTGACCAACTCCTTTTCAACGAATCGCAATCGCGCATCGTCATTTCCGTTCCAAAAAACAACGCGTCCGCCGCGCTCTCGCTCCTGGAATGGCGCGGGGTTCCGGCGCGGAAACTTGGCTCTGTCGGCGGCAGTGAGTTGACGATCCGCGCGCACGGCGAAGCGCTGTCCTGGCCGGCGGCGGAGTTGCATCGAGCGTGGTATTTCGCCATCGCCGATTGCATGGCGGAATGAGCAAATGGGAAAAACTTTTCGACCGGATCATGGCGGGCGATGCCGATGAAAACATTCGCTTCTCTGAGTTGTGTCACTTTTTGCAGCGTCTGGGTTACACGCAACGTATCCGGGGCAGTCATCACTTTTTCCAAAAGTCCGGACGCGCGCCACTCAACTTGCAGCCTTCCGGCGCGAATGCTAAACCATACCAAGTGAAACAAGTTCGCGCCTCGTTCGCACTTTACGGCGATCAACCATGAGCACCGATTACGAAATTGTTCTTTACCGTGAGCAGGATCACTGGGTTGCGGAAGTGCCTGAATTGCTGGGCTGCGCGACGCATGCGGACACGCGGCAGGAGGCGTTTGAGAAAGTCGTGGATTTGATTCCGCACTACGTCGAAGCCTGTAAAGAGAGCGGCGTGGAAGTGCCGGAGCCGAAAGGGCGTTTCACTTTTGCCTAAACAGGCTCATCCACTCGCCGGCTTGGACGACTCGCACCAACCCAAACACGAGTGCGGTGTCTTCGCCGTCTTCGGCCATCCGAACGCGGCGGTGCTGACTTACTACGGCTTGTTCGCGCTGCAGCATCGCGGGCAGGAAAGCGCGGGCATCGTCACGGCGAGTGGCCCCGGCGCGCCGTTCGTGACGCACAAGGCGATGGGCTACGTGAAGGATGTCTTCGGCCCGCGCGATCTGGAAACACTCAAAGGCAACCGCGCCATCGGCCATGTGCGCTACTCGACGACGGGCTCGAGCACGGTGAAAAATGCGCAGCCGCTCGTGGTCGATTGCGGGCGGGGACAGCTCGCCATCGGGCACAACGGAAACCTCGTCAACGCCGCCGAACTCCGCGACGAACTCGAGCAGCGCGGTTCGATTTTTCAAACGACCGTCGATAGCGAAATCATCCTGCATCTGCTCGCGCAACCGCATGGCACCAACAGCGTGCTCGCGGCGATGCGGAAAATCCACGGCGCGTTTTCGCTCGTGATGATGAGCGAGCGCGAGATCATCGGCGTGCGCGATCCACACGGGTTTCGCCCCCTCGCGCTCGGGAAGCTCGACGGCGCTTACGTGCTCTCAAGCGAGACGTGCGCGCTCGATCTGATCCACGCGGAATTCATCCGCGAGCTGGAGCCGGGAGAGGTCGTCATCATCGATGAAAATGGACTGCGTTCCGAGTTTCCCTTCGATCAAAAGCCGCGCGCGTTTTGCGTTTTCGAATACGTCTATTTTGCGCGCCCCGATTCGATCATCAACGACGTGAACGTCAGCCGGGTTCGCATCGAGATGGGCCGTGAACTCGCCCGTCTGCATCCCGTGAAGGCGGATCTCGTCGTGCCGGTGCCTGACTCAGGGATTTACGCCGCGCTCGGTTTTTCGCGCGAGCTGGACATTCCGTTCGAGATGGCCTTTGTGCGCAATCACTACATCGGACGCACGTTCATCCAGCCCAGCCAGCTCATTCGCGACTTCGATGTGCGCGTGAAACTGAACATTATTCCCGAGGTGGTGAAAGATAAACGCGTGGTCGTGGTCGATGACTCGATCGTGCGCGGGACGACGGCGCGCGCGCGGGTGATCACGCTGCGGGAAGCGGGAGCGAAGGAAGTCCACATGCGGATTTCGTGTCCGCCGCACAAACACGCCTGCCACTACGGCATCGACTTTCCCGATCCGGAAAAACTGATCGCCAACCAGTGTTCGCTCGACCAAATCCGTGAGTATCTCGGCGCGGACTCGATCGGCTATCTCGATGTCGAGGGGA
>JANXWU010000101.1 GCA_025350985.1 Spartobacteria bacterium
GAAATGGCCGGTGATATCGGTGCCGCATCCTCATTGTTAAGTTCAGCCGCTCAATTTGGAACGGTAGGAACAATCAATAAGACCTACGGCATGCCGTCATTCAATGGCTATTAAAGGATAAAATGCAACAATACCAAGAACAAATTTCACCAGACGCGACACACGCCACTGCACCAGAAGAACTTCATCCATTAGCTAGTGCCTTCGGTGGGGATATAGGCAAAGCTCTACAAGCTGGTGGGGACGAGATAGCTAATCGTGTACAGAGTCTCTCTTTGCACATGGCGAGGATGAATTATTATCGTAATGAAGCACAACGTGCTGACCTTTTAAATAATTATAAAACTCAATCCCAAACAAAGATTTATGGAGATCCAAGCGATCCAAATGCCACTGTGACATCCATAGGTGGACAGGTGCTCCCCGAAGGTAGTGATTTAACATTATCTACAGGATCCGCTCCCTCTAATATAGCCCCAACCGCTGAACCTGTAGAAATACCAGCGGGGGTTTACAATAGAAAAGGATACGCTGCCGCAGGTTCTTTGCAAGACGTAGATAATTGGCACGCTCAGGTATCTGAACAGATAATGAATCAGGCCAAGGGTTTAGGCATCCGTAATATCTCTAAATTAAAAAGTGAAATGGATACCGCCTGGTCATCCGAGCGTATGTCTATCGCCAAGCATGAGGCAGGAGAGGTTGAGCAGGCCCAACAGAAAGCGTATTTCACAGGTATGCAACTAGACGCAGATAATGCTGTCACCAAGCAAGACCCGATTTCATTAGGACGTGTGATTGACTCGATCAATAGCCAAAGCAACTCATTGAATGATTCACAGGGTAAAGCAGCGGATGATCCTATGCGAGAGCTAACCTCAAATAAATTTATAAGCCAAGCACTTAATAATTCCATGACCACCAACCTCAAAGCAAGCGGTGGCAATCCCGCACAATTCCAAAGCATAATTGACAGGCTGCACGACGACGGGAAGATCAATGATGCGGTTTATGATAATTCTCAGAATAAGCTCGATCATTATTCTAAAGTCTATCAAAGAATGTACCAGACGAATCAACAGAAATCTGTAATCTCTAACAGGATGAATGTCTTTCAGTCTTTAGGGAATGGCAAGTTATCCGAGAATACTTCTCCTTCTGTCATAGCTGATATTGCGGCGAGCGATCCACAGCTAGGGAACGCCGTAAATACGGTTATTTCCGCACAGGGGAATTATAAACTAGAAAGAAATGATAAGCAGGATATTGAGTTCCAGAAAAACGTTACGGATATG
This sequence comes from Spartobacteria bacterium, assembly GCA_025350985.1. Classification (GTDB taxonomy): domain Bacteria; phylum Verrucomicrobiota; class Verrucomicrobiia; order Chthoniobacterales; family Chthoniobacteraceae; genus JANXWU01. Next base: position 1,296 of record JANXWU010000101.1, read on the forward strand.
CTTAATTCATCCTCACAAGATCAGTTAAGTAATTACCTTCTTAAAACCCTGTCATCTAAAAATGCCAATAGCCAAGAGCATTTAAATATCATGGTCAATGCTTTAATGAAGCACGCAAAGACGCTCCCGATGTTAGATGGCGAGCCTAATTCACCCATCCCTCAGAATCTATCTTCAACAACTTATAACGCTCTAAATGATTGGGCCGACAAGGCAGGTCTGAGCCCCAAAGACAAGACTAAGATGGTTGCAAGCTATCTTGATGGTATGTCTAAGAGCATTGTACCTAGACAAAATTATGAAGCGGCTATCAAAGGCCATTTAAATTCGGTATTCCCTCAATCGTCCGTAATGGAAAACCCACCGAATGAGGTTGTGGACGATAAAGAAATAAAGACGGCGTATCCTCAATTCAATAAGGATATAAAAGTCCATGCCATGATCCGTTGGGAAGAACCAGAAGCAAAAGATAACACCCTACCACTAGAAAAGGCTGCACAGCAAGCAAATAAATCAAAAGAAGGGAATATAGCGTAATGCCTTTTGCAATGACACAAAAAGAGGATTATGCAGGGCCAGATGATAAGGTGGTCTTAGATCCTAAGACAAACACTACCGTGGCCTTCCCTTCTTCCATGTCTGACGATGAAATAAACCATCATATGCAGAACGATTTTAGACAATCTCCTGTAAACCCTGAGAATGTACAGAAATGGAACCCTGACTTCTATACTAGAGAATACAGGCCAGCCTTAGAAGGTAAGAATTTGTACGATCCTAGCTTTATTAGTGCTGCTTTCCTCAAAAATGCGGCTTCGATGGCTTCTTTTGGTGCGTATAAGCCAGACGCAGAGACACAAGCCATGTTTAAGCAATTTGCTCCTACAGCTACGATGGCGGGACAAATGGCTGGTTTTGCCGTTCCCTCTGTGGTTCTTGGAGGGGTAAACAGGGTTATCGGTGGACTATTGACCAAGATTCCAGCTGTTGGAGGACTTTTAGGGTCAGTTAGTCCTAAAATAGCTCAGTCTGCTGCTGCAAGCGCTAACGCTGGCGCGACAATGGGGGAGTACACAGGAATTTCAGAAGGCATTGACCAGTCAAAAGAAGGAAACATAGACTTTGGTAAGATAGGACAAGATGTATTAAAGCAAACGGCTATGTGGGGTGCAGGTGGCGCCATAACAGGATATTTAGCCAAACCTTTACAGGCTTTGCACGGCGCAGAGAAATGGGGCGAATATTCAAAGCAGGTAGCTACATCATCGGGGGTTATGGCCGCTATAACTAAAGCCAACGGGGGAGATGATAAGGACTCTATCCTAGCTAGTGGGTTAGCTGGCGTTTTTCACATGGTTAGCGCCTTCCCAGAGGTGGCTCACAACAAAGAAGCCTTGCAAGACGTTCAGAAACTAATGACAAGCTATGTCTCTGCTAAGAATGGGATTATGAACAAAGCAGACGCCTATGCCGTGGCCCAAGCTCATATTCTAAATGAAGCCGAACAGGTTGTGGAAGCCTATAAAGAACCGTCCTCTGGGGCAACCCCTAGCGGACGAGTTTCGCAACCAGACTTAAAAGGAGACACTCTCAATGGCCTTCCTATAACTGGCATAGAGACTCCGCAAGCTAAAGCTATTGAAGAATCTGCACTAGAAAAAATTGCCCAAGACCCCCACATGACCCAACAGGTAATAGGGGCCATGGCTCAAAGAGTAGCCCGTGGGAATGATGAATCTTTCACTTTGGGAGGGTTTTTCCCTGGTGGAGAGCTATTTAAAGCGGTATATGATAAGTTTTTTCCTAAGAACGATCTGGAAGGGAAGGAAGATCAAAAGGAAAGTGAACCCCAAAGAATAGAAGAACAGGGGAAATCAAATAAAGAGCCGTTATTGACCCAACAAGAGCCACAAAAGCTCCCAGAACAATCTTCTGGTGACGTTTTAGAGGAGACTCCTTCCCAGCAATGGACATCCCCCAAATCAGGAAACAAGCAAGAAGAAGACCAAACAGGATTCTCATTAAATGAGAATATAGCACAAGACCAGCCAAAAGGCAAATTATATGAGCAAGGCAATAAATATGTCTTAAATGAGCCTTTGGATATAAAGGACTCTGGCAATGATAAATTGACCGCCAAAGATACTAGAGAAAAATACACAGGGAATAAACACGCTCAAATTGTTAGGGGCACACACTTATCAGAAGAGATCAAGAGACTTGTTCCAAGCAAGAAAGAGCGCCAGGGAATGTTCTGGTATGCTGCTGCAAAAGGTGATGTAGAGTTATTAAAAAGCTATGCTGATGATCCTAAATTCGAGGAATATAAAGATCAGATTTTAGCAGGGACAGAATTGTCAGACAATGCTAAAAAAGCTGTTGATATGGGAAGCAAGTATTATCAAGAGGCTGGACAGGTAGCGCAAGAGCTAGGAACCATTAGAGGAGTTAGAGATAACTATCAAGATCGTATTTATGAACCAGAGAAAGAGGATCAGAAAGTTTCTAATGAAACAAAGTCTGGGATTCAACAGACAACAAAACACGCCAAGAGCCGTGTTTATGATACTGAATTCGACGCTGTAGAGGGCGGAAAGAAGTTTGCGCTTACTGATTACGCAGATTCACTATCTATACATAACGAAGAAATGGCACGAGTAAATACGGCACGAAAATTAGCCGACACCATGTCAGATAAGAACACTGGACTAGGTAAATGGGTGCGTCCTGACAATATCCCCGAGGGATGGCAACAAGTAGGAAGGTTGCAGAAATCTGTCCCTATTAGAGACAAGAATGGGGAAGCGCTTATAGGAGAAGATGGGAATCAAGTCTACTCCCACTCTGTATTTGTTGCGCCTAAAGTAATTTCAGAAGGATTGCGAGCTATTGTTGATCCCGACCATATAAAGAAAGTAGACTTCCTTAGAGATTTACAGAAATACCAAGGACTTGTAAAGAGTATTGATTTATCATTTTCACTTTTCCACCACCTGACTTTCGTTACCCAGACACTGGCTTCTGCTGAGGGATGGAAAACAATGGCAGATGCGCCAAAGATGTTTAAGACTCTTGATTCTCCAGAGTTCAGAGATATGGAGAAAGATTTTGTAGAGCATACTGGTATGACCTCAGCGATAGAGGCTAATCAAGATATTTTTAAAGAACTCAATAAAGGCAATGATTTTATCGCTAAACTAGGGAAAATGCCGGTCGCGAAACAAATATTCAAAACTATAGAAGCAAATAACAACTTTCTTTTTGGCAAGATGCAAAGATACATGAAGGTAATGACTTACCAGAGGAATGTAGCCGATTGGGTAAATAAGAATCTCAACGCAGAGAATGAGGCGGTTTATAAGGCAAAGCAAGGTTTTGCAAAAGCAGTAAATGCAGAATTTGGTGGTTTAAATTGGGAAGCAATGGGCGTCGGTAAATCTGCACAATCAGCGTTAAGATTAGCGTTACTTGCCCCTGACTGGTTTGTTTCCGCTTTATCACAGACAAAATATGTTTTTGAGAAAGGCACTGCTGGTCAATTAGCAAGGGGTACTTTGTTAAAAGCTACCATTGGCGGAATAGTCTCAACAGAGGTGCTTAATAAGATTATCACAGGCCACTTTACTGACAAGAATAAGAAGGGACATTTATTTGAACTCCAAGCCGCTCCCAATATGTACGTGTCTCTAATAAGAGGGGCGCCAGGAGAATTGGTTAAGTTTGTCTCTAATGTATGGGAATCTGGTGGGCAGGGAGTCACAAGATATTTACAAGGCAAGTTTGGGCCAGCTTTACGTACATTGCTAACATCATTGCCAGGTGGGACAAATTATCAAGGAAGACCCACATGGGAAGGAAAGAGCGCAGGAGAGAAAACCATTAATGGTTTAATAAACATTATCGCAAGTGCCGCACCTGTTCCTTTTGGAATCTCATCGATAACACAATATGAGAAGAGTGGCGAGACCACACCAGCAGGAACAGTTCTAGCGTCAACAGGACTTGGCAGATATTCTACAACATCCGAAGATCAACTAGAAAAAGAAAGCGCTCAAGAACTCCAGGTTGCCTCCGACAAAGGCGATCAAGGGAAGATTGACCAGTTAGTGGCTGACGGTAAAGTTTCAGATGACCAGGTTGAGAAGGCTCAAAAACTCTCCGAAATGTCCCCAGCGGAGCGGGCAACGCACAGTATGAGGGTTGATAAGCTCATTGATTATATGTTAGATCATCCTAACAGCAGAGAAGAATTAAATGGTATCATGGAAGATAAATTTAGCAGGGCAATTGACAGGGCAAGTGAGAAAAGGAAAGAGTATCTGAATAAGAAATATAACGCTTATCAACGGAAGGTTAGCAAATGATTGTCTTAGCGGTAGGAAAAAACATCTGCACAGCTTACGACAACTTCATGAAGGCATTACGACCAGGCCATCATAAGTCAATTGATAAGGCTTATTCTTCGCTGATTTCAGCTTTGAGGGATCAATCGGTATGTAAGTATCGGGGAAAGGCTTTAAAGGCAGCGATTCGGCAGTCCATATTAGTAAGAGATGCGGAACATCTTTTTTATACACTAAAGGAGCAATGCAAACGCAATCAACGTGGCCTGGAAAATAAAAGTGAAAATGGACGAGCGATTCGTTCATGGCACAATGAATAAATTAAAGATGTTAAATAAGAAATGAAAACTAGGAAGGATCAAAATATATGTCCGTTATCTTAAATTTCTTAAAGAATTTTAAAGTTTCTTCATCAAGATACTTTTTTAATAAAGAGAAAGAATCGAACATTAATTCCAAGTCTTCTTTGGATCTTCCTTCTAAGAATCTTGATGTTATTTCATGCCCACAACCTGGACATTTGACAGTCATTAATGGGGTAACATTCATATCAATTCGTGAATTGATACGAGAAACTTTAGAAGCTTGGGATAAAGATAATATGAAATCGGACTCAATGACATGGGAACAATTAGAGCAAGGGATGCAGGACATTATTCGCAATTTTAACATAAAAAATAACCCCTACCAAAACCGCCAAGTTAAGAGTAGGGGCAAGGGATTAACCCTTAAAAATTTATATGTTCTTGGCGGTTCTTAAGTAGATTGTAGCAAACTTAGATAAAAACGCAATAAGAGATTATCCTGAAATACGGAATGCTCGCAGATAAAGGGGTATTCCAATGAAAAAGATAATCTTAGCACTCGCCGCACTACTTATAAGCACATCAGCCTGGGCCTTAGTCCCAAACGCAACGCCCCTTTACAATCAATATAACTGCAATTCATCGACGACGCAATTCCCGTATTCTTTTCAGATTGCAGCTACAAGTGATATGCTAGTCTACGTCACGGACAGCAGTGGGACTATCACAACAGCGTCACCTTCAACCTATTCAGTCAATACGACAAATGTTTGGGTTAATTACCCTCTTATAGGTTCGCCTTGCTCTACAGGATCAACTATCACACTACGTTCTTTAACTCCCCAAACTCAGACTCTAGTCTTAACCGCACGCAGTCCTTTTACAGCGACAGCCATCGGTGCCGCTCTTGATAAGCTAACGATTATTGCCCAACAGCTTCAAGCACAAATTAACCTTTCATTCCAACAACCGCCAAACACTACAACCACCGCTGCTTTCCCAGGATCAAGCCCGGGCTATTTTATCGGATGGAATAACTCTGGGGTTCTATCTAACATAAGCAACCCAAGTTTAGTAGCGCAGTGGACTCCAAGCGGAGCTAATATTTCCTATAACACTGGTAATGTTTCTACAACCAACACTTTTACCGCAGGAAGCGTCATTAGCACAGGCAATGTCGGTGTGGGATCTGCAACACCAGGCCAAGCCCTTGATGTAAACGGTACTGTACGGGCAAGCACCTTTAGCGCCAACAATGGATTTGCAGGCACTCCAATAACAAGCGGCACGGCGGGAACATCTATTTTAGCAGCTACGGATGGATTTGTAATAGCTAAGTGTTCTTTTGCTACAGGGGCGACGGCATTATCACTCTTAACAGATAGCGGTAATCCTCCTGTAACTACGATTAATGTTGTTCAGACGACCGATGTCTCAGGATTAGTCAGTGTATCTGGATTCATCAAAAAAGGTAATTACTACAAAGTGACGCAATTAAATGGGACATTATTCTCAATGAATTTTACACCACTAGGTTCGTAAACAGACTAAGAACGAGGGTATATGATAAACCCAATATTAGCACTAGATCGAGACAATGGTAACGAACGAGCAAAGCTCCCCGTAATTGGGTCTAGTTTTACCGGCCCTCAGAGTGGAAACTACACCATCACATTAGGGACAGATTTTAAGGGGGCTGGTAGAGAATTATTCATTCAAAATGACGACAGCAACAACATAACTTTTACTATAGTTTGTGATGGTGGCACACTAGGATTTCAGATTCAACCTGGCGAACAATTTGACGAACGACTCCCATTATTCTCAAGCGTGATTGTAGTCTCTCTTGGAAATTGGCGGTGGAGGGTACGTGGAAATGCTTCTTAAACTTATTCTGTTATTTTTACTACCTACGGTAGTAATGGCACAGAATACCAAACCATTGATAGTGACTGACAACGGTTCAAATACGTGCAACGCTACACGCATGGTTGTATCCTCTGGATCATTGTCTTGCTCTGGAAGTGTTGCAACCGTTACCACAGGAGGTGGCGGTGGCGCAAGTCTATGGGAAGTAAACAATGTAGGTATTGATACATTCAGTAACGTCGGGATAGGCTCTACTAACCCAGGCGCCAAATTAGACATAAACGGTACTTCCCGCATGAATGGATTCTCCATGCCTAATGGAGCCTCGAATACTTTCGTCTTAACGTCAGACTCTAGTGGAAACGGAACATGGCAGGCCGCTACAGGTGGTACTGGAACTAATTTTTGGCTCAATACTGCTGCTACAGGGAATGTTGGAGTTTCAACGTCTAATAGTGTAGGAATTGGCACAGCAACTGGTAATGGCGTTCTAGTAGTGATGGGTAACGTCGGTATTGGAACAATAAATCCAACAGCGGCATTCTCAATATCTCCAAACAATGCAGGATCCACGTTCTCTATAACAAGCGGAGGAACGGTCGCGGCAACAGGAAGTGTTAGAGGGACTCAATTTATTGATGGGAACAATACTAACACTTTCGCAGATCCTTCGGGAACATCAGTGATGACTGCCATGCAATTATCTAGCACACTATACGCTCTAGGGAATGTGGGTATAGGAACATCTAATGCAGTTCAAAGTCTTTCTATTGCGGGGAATATAGGGATTGGAACGGTTAAGGACGGAGACAATTTTTTAACTACAACACCTCCTAATGGTGGAATTATTGTAGAGGGGAATATTGGTATCGGATCTCTAGCCCCAGGAAACGCTCTAGATATCAATGGCACGGGACGTATGACTGGTTTTACTTTGACAGGACAGGGCGCTTCGTCTGGATTTACGATTGTAGGAAGTTCAGTGGGTGTAGGTACTTGGATGAACCCCACAACGCAAGCTGGGTCAATTGCAAGTTTTACTACCACAGGAACTAGTGGCGCTTCTACCTATACGGGTGGCGTTCTTAATATCCCACAATATTCAACCACGGCTTCGCCCGCAGGTTCTTCTCCTCAGTTGCAATACAACAACGCTGGAAGCCTAGGGGCCATCACATCTGGTGGGACAGATGGAACCAATGTTGGTATAGGCACCGTTTCATTTGTTAACAGGTTGAATATCGTGGGCAATGTGGGTATCTCAACCTTAGCCAACTCGCCTTTTGTAACGCTAAATGTAGCGTCACCTAATGCCTTAGTCGTAGAGGGCAATGTTGGGATAGGGACATGGGGGCCATTGAGTTTGTTTCATGTTAAAGGAGCAGGAGGTAGTGCTGTTGTTTTTGATCTAGGAGCAACTTCTCCGATTGCTTTTGTGAGGGACGCATCCTCAACTACCTTTAATGGAATATCTCTAGTAAATTCATCATCTGACACTGCCAATATAGCTATTTTTGGTGGTGGCGATAATCACATGTATTTTCAAGCGAAGTCTACGGGAGGATTCCAATTTAGGCCAAATGGAGCAAACACTGTAAAGATGTTGTTAGATGCAAACGGGAATCTTGGCATAGGCCAGACAAGTATCCCAAATAAACTATCGGTAACAGGGGATGCAGGATTTACTGGGAATATTGGTTTAGGTACAGTAGGGAACGGAGTTGCTAGGTTGCAAGTTGTCGGTAACGTAGGTATAGGAACTGTTTCGAATGGCGATAATTTTCTCACCACCATACCGCCAGCTGGCGGTATGATTGTCGAAGGTAATGTAGGGATAGGAACAATAAATCCAGGACAATCCCTTGATGTTAATGGCACGGTTCGAGCTGGAAATTTTGTTGCAACATCTTTGACAGCTTCCAAAGTTGTCTTAACAGATGCAAATAAGCAATTTTCATCTGCTACAAATCTTCAAGATTTAGCCTATTGTCAAACAGGAGGAACGAATTGCCCTGGCTCAATTACAGGTTTTGCTAATCCAACAGCCACAGTAAGCACAGCAGCTGTGAATGGTTCAGCTACCACCGCTATGCGTTCAGATGGCGCACCAGCAATAGATTTAACTATGACGCCAACGTGGACAGGTAAACACATCTTTAACAATAGCACCACTGCATTTACGTCTGGCGCAGGAAATGTTGGTATTAATTCTGCTACACCTGGCGCACAATTAGACGTGAACGGTACCGCCCGTGTGACCGGCTTTACACTCACAGGGCAGGGTGCGGCAACCGGTAATGTGATGGTAACCAATGCGGTTGGTGTAGGAACCTGGATGGCATCAACCACCTTGAATGTAACGGCGACGGTAACACCTGGTGGAGCAGTGCCCACCCTGCAGTATAATAATAACGGTGTGCTGGGAGGAATTTTAGGATCGGGTGCGGATGCGAACGGTAATCTCGGTATCGGTACCAGCGCTCCTGTTCAGAAATTAGCAGTAGTAGGTAATGTAGGAATCGGTACTAAGTCCTACAGCACTTATATTACGACAACACCAACCGCCAGCGGTTTAGTGACGGAAGGCAATATAGGTATTGGAACCTGGAAGATAGATAATGCAGCTCTCGCCATCATGAACGGCAATTTAGGCATCGGCACGTGGGTAACTGATGGTGGATCCTTAATAATTAAATCCACAGGGAATGTGGGCATCGGCACGATCCGTCCAGGTACTGTATTAGATGTTAACGGTACTGACCGCATGACTGGTTTCACCCTCACAGGCCAAGGAGCATCCAGTGGCTATGTGATTGTTGGCAATGCGCTGGGTGTAGGAACATGGATGGCACCATCGACGATTCCTGCCACGGCAGCTCCTGCAGGATCTTCCCCTCAATTGCAGTACAACAACGCAGGAAGCATGGGGGCTATTACCTCCGGCGGGACAGACGGAACAAATATAGGTATAGGTACCGTTTCATTTGTCAACAGGTTGAACATTGTAGGTAATGTGGGTATCTCAACCTTAACTAACTCACCTTTTGTAACGCTGAATGTAGCATCACCCAATGCTTTAGTGGTGGAAGGGAACGTAGGTATCGGTACTTGGGGCCCCTTAAAGCCTTTGAGTGTGAAGGGAGACACTTATCTCAACGGGAACATTGGCCTTGGAACTACCTTGACCACGACCTCCTCTTTGACAGTGATGAACGGCAACGTGGGGATTGGTAGCTGGGCACCTGAATTTCCATTGCAGATCAGAGGCAATGTAGGCATTGGAACATCTGCCACTCAAAGCGCCCCTGCCTATGCTATTACGATCAACAACGTAGCCACTTTTAATAGTGAGTTCCAAATTGCCGCTAACATTGGTGTCGGAACAACCAACGTCAACTGGAATAACGGGGTATATCAGAATGTAGGGATTGGCACTAATGGAACAAACACCTACATTACATTTACGCACCCCACGAATGGAAATCTAGCAAAAATTCAATTAAGAATGCTTGAAGATGCTACAGGTAGTAGGGCTCTTCCATTCTGGCCAGCAACGGTTCTATGGTCAGGTGGAACAATCCCGACCTTATCTGGAGCTGCTAAATCAGACATTATTAATTGTACCTGGAATGGGGCGAAAGACTATTGCTCCTCGACACTTAATTTCTAATGAGAAAATTATTAATAGCCATATTCTTAATGTTTTCCTTAAACGCATGGGCTGCGTTCCCAACTACTCCTATTTTAGACACAGCAACTAGGGCTAATGAAAATCCTCTGTCTAATGGTGGTAAATGGACACTAGCCCCAGGATTTGGGAATCTTCAAATAAGTTCGAATAAAATAATTACTACTGCATCATCTGTAGACGACGCAATGTACTGGAATAATTTTTCGTTAGCTGATGAAGAAGTCTATTGCACTGTTGGAACAATACTAGGGACTACTGCTGACCATGTCTACTTATTGGCTAGGTTTACGGCATCCACAACAAATGGATACTATATAGAATATGATCGCAACACAAGCACAGGAGACGTACTACGAATGGGAAAATTAGTCGCTGGAGTAGCTACGTCATTCGTTAATGTAAATCAAAATATATCTGCTGGGGATTCTTTTGGGCTTGTTGTGATAGGTAATATTTTACAAGGTTGGTATAAAGCATCTGGAGGGAGTTGGACTCATATATCAAATTTTATTGATACGACATACACAGGGGTAGGAAATATTGCGACAGATATTGCAAGCGTTGCAACTGGAGGAATTACTAATTTTGGCGGAGGAATGGTAGTGACGGATGTTATGTTTGGGGATATTTTATGACAATTAAGAATATTCAGATAATACTTTTCTTAATAGCTATATCAATATGGATTTACGCAGCACAATCAATTGAACGGGGATTTTATGCGGGATAGTTTAACTGAACAGGAGATACATACAATCGTAAACAATCCAGGATCGGTTACTATTCGCATTTTAGGCACTCTCCGGCAGAAATGCCGTCGCTCTTATAAAAGTAAAAGAAAACATTAAATTTAATTTCCCAAAAGTTTCGGAGCGTGGGCGTATATCCTCTCCTCCTTTGGGTGGTTTACCTTTTACATCATTCTTGAAGTCCGTATGAATCGGGTCGGTGCCTAAACTAATTGAATGGAGGGGATGGTGGAAGAACTGTTAAAGATGGCGGTTAATTATGGTCTTGGAATCTTCCTGGCAGTAGGTATAGCGATCTCATTCTTATTGTTTGTACGTGATAAGGATAAACAGAGCTATGAAAGAGAGCAGAAGCTAATGAAATTCATGGAGGAACACTCGTTAGTAACTCAAAATATGCTAGAAACAAACATCGAGAAACAGGCAGATGTAGCACGGTATCAGAGACAAGAACACGAAGCAATCATGGCTTCAATAGGGCTTGTGAAGGATTCTTTAAATTCTCTGAATAATAGTTTCATAGCAATTCAACGGAGTTCGTGGCAAAAGTAAATAAGGAGGAGTTATGGCAATATCTAAAGGAATACAAACAACGGAATTTATTTTAACCTGTGTGGTTAATGTGGCAAGCCTTGTGGGCGCCCTGTCAGGAGTTATTCCTCCAAAAATAGCAATTTATGTGATTGCAGGGATTAATGCGGTTTACGGGATATTAAGGACGATTGTAAAGATTAATGATCCTGCTTATCAGGTTCCAGAATTACCAAAGGCTCCATAATGTGGGAAGGAGTAGCTGGTTTATTAACACTTGTAGTTATGATTCTAAAACTGTGGGTTAGTAATGAAAACGCAAAACAAGGAGTATTTGATGCCAACAAGAAAGCCATATCAGATGCCGTTGCTCGTGGTGACGTGTCTATTATTAACCGTTATATTCAGCTCTTGCACCGCTAAACGCTTACAGACTATTGAACCTTTATATGGTGTTGATGTCACAAAGGCAAATCGTACTCTAGGGGGGTTTATAGCTCTTAATGAGGATGTCACATCATATGACGGTTATTTCTTCTCTAAAGAGTATGTTAATGCGTATTTAATAGATAAGTGTCAAGCAGAAGGTAAGTGTTAATTTGTATTTACTGTGGGTATATGATTCGAGATGGAGGGACGTGTCCCAGGTGTATCTATGCACATACTAATAAGCTTAATTATTGTAGCTCTATGTTCATTCTGTAAGTTCATCGGTGAGATTTACTGGCATAATTCCCAAAGGTTTATCATGCCTTTACTGATAGTCTTTGGGATTAGCTATAACTCAGGAGTCTGGTGGCTTGGTATACCTTCTTTACTCATGATAGCAGATATAATAGAGGGGTACGGTCAGAAAAGCTGGCTTAAAAAGTACCTAGGGGATGCAGGCGCACAAGGGATGTGGATGTTTATGGCTTGTGTGTTAGCGGGGCTATTTTCTGTATGTTTAGGGTATGTGTCTTTATGGCTATATATCCCTTGGTGTATCCTAGCGGGTGTCTTAGGGGCTACTACAAGGGCATTGAATAACAAGTTCTGGTCGTGGATTAAAGGGGCTTGGATCGGACTAATCGTCCTGTTTATCCATGCTCGTTAGCATACTCTGTACACCTAGCGCACATAAACCTTCCTTCATGAATCCATTTCATCTTTTCACTTCTACAGTAATGTCCAATGCAAAATTTTCGTATTTTCTTGCGGATGTTGATAGACTTAAAAGATTTAAGCAATGATTTCTGGTAATTATTATACTTTTCGTAGTGGGATTTTATATATTCTTTTGCGCTTAATCGATTACGCACTTTTTTACATTCAAGATTCCCGCAAGTCTTAAACCTTGATTCATCAGGAATATATTTCTTACATCCTTCAGATTTGTAAGGACATAATTTTAGTTTAGTCTTCATATCTTATTATGTTCAGACTTGTAACTACTTACACAGATAATTAAAGCATCCTTATCCATTCGTGCTTCATATCCTTTGCTATCAGTAAAAACAAAGAACGCCCCGTCCCAAACAACATCTTTCACGTTATCCCAGTTGAACATATTTTGTCCTTTTCTTGCGTTTGTTATGAATAGGTTTTTTTATCCACACATCTTCTTTTGTATAATTTAATTCTGGATTCTTATCTTTCATCTCTTTCAGACATTTCATTGAACAGATTGTTTTCCCTTTTGCTGATTCTTTCCATGGGATAGTCGCATAATCACACCAAATACATGAACATCCAATGAACATATTTTGTCATCTCTTATTTAATTTAGAAATCTCTAATTCGACTGCTAATTTCATTGAATTAGATTCACATTCAAATCCTTCGTATTTCTATGTAAAATTTCTCTGTTTCAATCTCCATAAATCTAAATAATGTACGTTTCATTTCTCACCCTCCTTTGACTGGGAGAACTCTCTATTCATATATTAATCCGAAACTCTTTTCATTGTCATCATATCCATTTGATGCGTGACAACATAACGCCCTCTCACGCAAATATCAATATGGGCATGTTCTGGATGGGTTACCGTAGCGCCTTCCTGCCCAACATCAAAACAGTAGCCTAAAGGCCAGCGGTTATTGACATAAGAAGGAAGCTTAATTCCTTGGTAGACTTTTACATCACCAATCAGAATGTGTCTTGCGCCAAGAGACGTACCATCTGCTATTTGTCTAATATCAAGCATATCTCCAATAGGGTGATTATCCTCTACACGGTGAATGTATATGTCTCCCTGACGAGTAACTTTACCTACGGGCCATACTTTGACAATCCTTCTTTCTTTACGGTTTAACTTGATTGCTTTCTCGGTTAGTTCATTGATAATGTCAATAGTGTTCATTGTCATCTCCTTTTTATGCTTCTATGATTAGTAATTCTTCGTTGAATCCAGCTAATAAATTATGTGCTTCTTTACAAGTCTTAATGTTACTAGAGACTAGCATGTGGTAAATCCTAGATGTGCTGCCATCACTACCGATAAGATACCTATCCCCGTTGTTATCTTCCATTAATGCTCTGGGGGCAGAACCTTCTAGTGTTAATGAATCCATATCAATAATTTTAGCTCCAGTGTCCATAAGGTAGTTAGATATGCCATAGCGTTCGATCATGACACGCTTAATCTCTTGATTTATTTCATTCTTAATATCTATTACCGTTATTTTGTGAGGGCTTTCAATAACGTACATCGGAACTCGCACGCCATGCCACGAATATAAGCTAGAGCCATCTCTCCATTCACAGAATGGCCCATCTTCACAGTGTGGCCTATTTTGATCGTCTACTTTTAGTTTTGATGGACGATCACAAACAATGCAAAACTTTTTATGCACATAACGAAATGAGGATAGTTCGGACAATTTCTCGTAATGAATCCATTTTGAGTAATCAATTGGCAATTGAACTATCACTCTAAAGAATGATAAAAAACTATCCCACCCAGACCAAAAATTACCACCCTGGTAAAAATTATTTGCTCTTAAAGCACATTGAAGGAAGAAATTTTTATTCCCTAATTTTATTGATAAATCTACCATGGCTTTTATTCTAAAATTATACCAGTTTTTAGCGTCCTCGGTAGCCTCGGTAGCAGCAATGGTAGCAGCCTGGGTAGCAGCACGGGTAGCATCAAAGGTAGCAGCCTGGGTAGCATCACGGGTAGCATCAAAGGTAGCAGCATCGGTAGCATCACGGGTAGCATCAAAGGTAGCAGCACTGGTAGCAACACGGGTAGCCTCATAGGTAGCAGCACTGGTAGCAGCATCGGTAGCATCAATGGTAGCCTCAAAGGTAGCAGCCTGGGTAGCAGCATCGGTAGCATCATTGGTAGCAGCAATGGTAGCAGCACGGGTAGTCTCAAATGTAGCAGCCTGGGTAGCAGCATCGATAGCAGCACGGGTAGCATCGGTAGCCTCACGGGTAGCCTCACGGATAGCCTCAATGGTAGCCTCAAAGGTAGCAGCACTGGTAGCCTCACGGGTAGCCTCATAGGTAGCAGCACTGATAGTATCACTGGTAGCATCAAAGGTAGCAGCCTCGGTAGCATCACGGATAGCAGCATCGGTAGCATCAAGGGTAGCCTCACGGGTAGCCGCACGGGTAGCCTCACTGGTAGCAGCATTGGTAGCATCAATGGTAGCAGCACTGGTAGCAGCACTGGTAGCAGCATTGGTAGCATCATTGGTAGCAGCAATGATAGCAGCACGGGTAGCCTAAAATGTAGCAGCACGGGTAGCAGCACGTATAGCATCACGGGTAGCAGCATCGGTAGCATCAAGGGTAGCCTCAAAGGTAGCATCAAGGGTAGCATCAAGGGTAGCATCAAAGGTAGCAGCACTGGTAGCAGCACGGGTAGCCTCACGGGTAGCCTCAATGGTAGCAGCACGTATAGCATCACGGGTAGCAGCATTGATAGCCTCACTGGTAGCCTCACGGGTAGCAACATCGGTAGCAGTACTGGTAGCCTCAATGGTAGCAGCATAGGTAGCAGCAAAGGTAGCCGCACGGGTAGCATCACTGGTAGCAGCTTCGGTAGCATCACGGGTAGCAGCACTGGTAGCAGCCTGGGTAGCCTCACGGATAGCATCACGGGTAGCAACATCGGTAGCATCAATGGTAGCCTCAAAGGTAGCAGTACTGGTAGCATCCTCGGTAGCATC